>NZ_JBSSLX010000001.1:0-113484 GCF_053890995.1 Micromonospora sp. I033
TGCGCGCTGAAGTCCCGGCCCGCCGGCAAGGTGCTCCAGGGCTACTGGGAGAACTGGGACGGCGCGGCCAACGGCGTACACCCCGGCATGGGCTGGATCCCGATCACCGACTCCCGGATCACCGCCCACGGCTACAACGTGGTGACCGCCGCCTTCCCGGTGATCCGCTCCGACGGCACCGTGCTCTGGGAGGACGGCATGGACGCCGGCGTGAAGGTGCCCACGCCGGCCGAGGTCTGCCAGGCCAAGGCCGCCGGGCTGACCGTCCTGCTGTCGATCGGCGGCGCGACCGCCGGCATCGACCTCGGCTCCAGCGCGGTGGCCGACCGGTTCGTGGCCACCGTCGTGCCGATCCTCAAGCGCTACAACTTCGACGGCATCGACATCGACATCGAGACCGGGCTGACCGGCAGCGGCAACATCAACCAGCTCTCCACCTCGCAGGCCAACCTGGTGCGGATCATCGACGGGGTGCTGGCCCAGATGCCGGCCGGCTTCGGGCTCACCATGGCCCCGGAGACCGCGTACGTCACCGGGGGCAGCGTCACCTACGGCTCGATCTGGGGCGCGTACCTGCCGATCATCAAGAAGTACGCGGACAACGGCCGGCTCTGGTGGCTGAACATGCAGTACTACAACGGCTCCATGTACGGCTGCGCCGGCGACTCGTACTCCGCCGGGACCGTGCAGGGCTTCGTGGTCCAGACCGACTGCCTCAACACCGGCCTGGTCGTGCAGGGCACCACCATCCGCGTGCCGTACGACAAGCAGGTCCCCGGCCTGCCCGCGCAGACCGGGGCCGGCGGCGGCTACCTGAGCCCGTCGCTGGTGGCGCAGGCGTGGAACACCTACCGGGGCGGCCTGAAGGGGCTCATGACCTGGTCGGTCAACTGGGACGGGTCGAAGGGCTGGACCTTCGGCGACAACGTCAAGGCTCTCCAGGGCCGGTGAGGTCGCGCGGGGCCCCGCAGGCGCGCGGGGCCCCGCGTCACTCACTCCCGGGTGAACAGGGCGGCGTACCGGGCGAGGTACAGCGGCCATCCCTCGTCGTGGCCGACGCCGTCGCTGACCGACTGCCAGCCCGGACCATGCCGGTCGAGGTGGCGGTGCTCCAGCTCCACCCGCGTGCGCTGCGGGGTCTCGGCGACGAACCGGACCTCGACCTCGCTGGTGCTGTCCAGGTCGGTCTCGACCTGCCACCGCGGGCTGATGTCCCAGCTGAACACCACGCGGTTCGGCGGTTCGTAGGCGAGCACGCGCGCCCAGCGGCATTCGCTGCCGTCGACGCCCCGGTCGTAGATGTGACCGCCCACCCTGGGTTCGAACACCGTCTCCGCGATCGCCGCACCGAGCAGGTTGTGCTCCGGCGGCTTGAAGTCACCGAACCGTTCGGTGAACACGGTGAACGCCCGTTCCAGCGGCGCCTCGACGACGATCTCCCGGCGGACGGCCGGGGCTGTTGTCTCGGTCATGGTGTCTCCTCGGTCGGTTGTTCGACGACGTCCTGATAGCTGTCCAGCGCGCGGTGCCAGAACGTGTCCAGCTGGTCCCGCAGCGCGGCCACTCCCGCCGGATTGAGCCGGTAGACCCGGCGGGTGCCGGCCGCCTGGTCGGTGACCAGCCCGGCGTCCTTGAGGACCTTGAGGTGCTGGGACACCGCCGGCCGGCTGATCGGCAGTTCGGCGGCGAGCTCGCCGACCGCACGGGGTCGCTCGGCCAGGCACGCGACGATGGCGCGTCTGGTGGGATCACCCAACGCGTCCCAGCCATCGCCCGTTCGGTAAGTAGCCACGAACGGTACGCTACGACTTACGGAACCATCGGTCAAGCCTCGACGCTGGCAGCGGGCGACCCGCATACCGCGCCATGAGAGGACGCCACTGGGCTAACCTCGGACCGAGGGCGGCGGGTCTCCCCCGACGCCCCGAGCCGCTCTTCGCACGCCCCGCGCCCGCCGCCGACCGGCGGGCCGGTGGCCGGCTCCCCCGCGGCGGTGTCCGCCGACGGTCCGTGTCCACCCAGCCGTCTCGCCACGGCGACCTCTGCGCGCCGTCCCCGCCGCCGCGGCCGGTCGACGCGCGGATCGCCGGGAGGGACGGACCCGGCGCACGTGCGAGGACGCAGATGACGGTTCGACCTCGGGGCCTGCCCCGGCGGTCCGGCGACTTCCGGCTGCTCGTCGCCGGCCAGACGGTCACCCAGCTGGGCACCGATGTCACGGCGATCGCGTTCCCACTGGTCGCCGTGCTGGTCCTGCACGCCACGCCGTGGCAGCTGGGCGTCCTGGTGGCCGTGCAGAACGGCGCGTTCCTCCTGCTCGGGGTGCCGGCCGGCGTCTGGTTGGACCGGCGGCGGCTGCGCCCGGTGCTGATCGCGAGCGATCTCGTCCGGTCCGGCGCGCTGATCACGGTGACCGTGGCCGCCGCGCTGGGCCGGCTCACCCTGCCGCTGCTGATGGCGACGGCCGCCGTCATGGCCACCATGCGGGTGCTGTTCGACATCGGCCACCAGTCCTACCTGCCGAGGCTGCTGAACCGGGCGGACCTGCTGCGCGGCAACTGCACGCTGGAGACCGTCCGCTCCTCCGGGCAGGTCGCCGGCCCCAGCCTCGGCGGCTGGCTCACCCAGCTGGTGGGCGCCACGAACACCCTGCTGGTCGACGCGGTGAGCTTCCTGGTCAGCGCCGCCTGCCTGGCCCGGATCCGGGCCCGCGAGCCGACACCCCGGCAGGTCGCGCGGGTGGGCACCCTCCACCAGGCCCGGGAGGGCCTGGCCTTCGTCCTGCGGAATCCGGTGCTGCGCGCGATCGCGGCCACGAGCGCCCTGGTCAACCTGCTGTTCACCGCCGCCACCGCCCTGATCATCCTGTTCCTGGTCGACACGGTGGGTGTCGCGCCCGGTGTCGTTGGCCTGCTGCTGTCCGCCGCCCCCGCCGCGGCCCTGCTGGGTGCCGTGACGGCGGGTCGGCTCGCCCGTCGTGTCGGCGTGGCCCGCCTCATCTGGCTGTCGGCCGCGGTGAGCAGCCCGTTCAACCTGCTGGTTCCGCTGACCGGCCGCGGCTGGGGCCTGACCCTCTTCGTCGTGGGTCTGCTCGGCAGCGGCATCGGCCAGGTCGTCTACGGCATCGCCCAGACCACCTACCGGCAGGCCACCGTGCCCGCCCGGCTCCAGTGCCGGGTCAACGCCACCATGCGGTTCCTGGTGATGGGCGCGCTGCCGCTCGGTGGCCTGCTCGGCGGCGCCCTCGGGGAGACCGTCGGCGTCCGCTCAACCCTGCTGGTCATCGGCGCCGGCCTCACGCTGGCACCCGTCCCGCTGCTGCTGTCCCCGCTGCGGCACGCCCGCGAGGTGGACGACCTGGCACCGCGGCCGGGCCGGGCGGAACGGGCGGTGGTCGTCCCGTCGGTGCCGGCCCGGACGAGGCGGGCGGCCGCGACGGCCGCCACGCCCGCCGCGGAGCGTCGCCCGCCCGGTCGGGCGGAGGCGGCCGGTCGGGAGACCGGCACCACCTGCCGTGCGCGCGGCCCGGTGCGGCGGGGGCCCGGCACTGCCAGCCATGCCGGGGGAAGACCGGATCGGAGCCGGTCCCCCGGTCGGCGTCGGCCATGATCCGGCCACTGCCGGGACCGCGGAATGCTGGCAGGATGGCCCGGTGGACCTGAACTCCGGCGCCGGGCTGCTGCACCGGCTGACGTCGTACGTGCCGGATCGCGAGTGGGATGTGGCCGCGGACGACCCCCGCATCCGCCACGACCTCGTGCCGAACGATCCGGAGACCCTGCCGCCGCCCATGAAGGACTACCCGGAGGGCCTGCCCGTCCTGGCTCTGCCGCGCGACCTCCCAGATCCCCGCATCCCGGCGACGGCGGTTCTCGCGGGCGTACCAGCTCCGGCGCGGCCGCTCGACGCGGCGCAGCTCGGCCGCGTGCTCTTCCTCGGCGCCGGCGTCGTGCGGACCGCCGACCGCCAGGGTCGCCGCTTCCTCTACCGCGCCTCCGGGTCGGCGGGGGCGCGCTTCCCCCTGGAGGTCTACGCGAGCACCCGCGGTGTCGCCGGGGTGCCGGACGGGGTGCACTGGTACGACGCGGCACGGCACGCGCTCGTCCAGGTCGCCCCGGCCGCCGGCGGGCACGTCACCACGCTCGTGGTGACCGGTGTGCCCTGGCGGACCGGGTGGCGCTACGCCGAGCGCGGGTGGCGGCACCTCTACTGGGATGCCGGGACGCTGCTGTCCCAACTGTCGACGGCGGCCGCGAGCGCCGGCCTGTCACCCCGGCTGCGCTCGCGCTTCCCCGACGCCGCGGTCCGCGACCTCGTCGGCGCGGACGGGGTGCACGAGTACCCGCTGGCCCTGCTGTCCCTCGGCGACGGCGAGCCGGCGGTCACACCCGCCGGGCCGGCCGTGACGGGGTTGTTGCCCCCGGTCGAGCTGCCGCTGTGCACCACCGCCCAGCGCGCCGGCGAGCGGGACGAGATCGGCGCACCCTGGCCGGAGGCGCCGGCGCTGGCCGACGTCCCGCCCTCCGACCCGCTCGACGAGGTCGTGCGCCGGCGCGGTTCGCAGCGGCGCATGGACCGGACCCGGACGCTGCCGCGTCACCTGCTCGAGTGGCCCCTGAGCGCGGCCCTGCGGGGCGTGGCCGTGCCGCACTGGGTCGCCGTCCACGGTGTCGACGACGTGCCACCCGGGCTCTACCGGTGGCCCGACCTCACGGCGCCGCTGCGCGCCGGGAACCTGCGCGACGAGCTGCTCCGGATCTGCCTGGACCAGTCGCTCGCCGCGGACGCGGCGTACGTCGTCATCGCGGCCAGCCCGCTGTCCACACTCGACGACCGCAGCTACCGGGACGCCCAGCTCGCCGCCGGGCTGGTGGAGGGCCGGCTGCACCTGGCCGCGTACGCGCTCGGTGCGGGCGCCTCCGGGATGACCTTCGTCGACTCGGAGGTTCCGGCCCTGCTGTCCGAGCCTCCGGAGCTGGCGACTCTGCTCTTCACCTGCGTGGGCGTCCCGGCGTACCGGAACCGCGCCGGCGGTGGCCCGGGCGACCCGGTCCTGGTCCGGCCGGTCGTGCCCCGTCTCGGGAGTTCCTGACGGCGTGGGTCCGCCGCCGCTGGTCGCGGCGGCGGGCTCACGTGACGGTGATCGGCTTCGGCGTGGTCTTCGAGTCCAGCCAGGTGTTGATGAGCCGGGTGAAGTCGCGCCCGGTCTGCTTGTTGACGAAGGCGATGAACGACGCCCGGTCCTGCTGGGTGTTGCGCTGTTCCTGCACCCAGGCGCGGGCCAGTGCGAAGAACGCCTTGTCGCCCAGCTGCCGGTGGATCTCGTGGAGCATGGCCTCCGGGCAGAGGTAGACGTTGCCCTCGGCGAAGTTCTTCGGGTTGGGCCTGCCGGGCGGGCCGAGCTTCTTGCGCATGGCGGCGTCGGCGTCGCGCAGGTACCGGTCCAGGCTGGCGTCGCTGAGGTGCCGGGTCTCCTTGGTGTACAGGTCCTGGGCGTACTGTGCCCAGCCCTCGTTCAGCCACAGATCGGTCCAGGTGGTGGGGGTGACGGAGTTCCCGAACCACTGGTGGGCGTACTCGTGCAGCAGGTCGCCGCCCCAGCGGTCCCGGCGGGCCCGGGTGTTCTCGATCTTCCGGCCCATCGTGATCATCTGCTGGGTCTCCATGCCGGACGCCGAGTCCACCACGACGACCCCGCCGGAGGGGAACGGGTAGGGACCGAACTTCTTCTCCAGCCAGGCCAGGTACTGGGGGGACTTCTTGAGGTACGGCAGCAGCTTGTCGTCGGCGCCCTTGCGGTACCAGTAGGTGAGCGGGATGCCGCGCGGCCCCTTGGCGGTCAGCTTCTGGTACTTCCCGACCGCGAGCGTGGTCAGGTACGTCGCCACCGGGTCGGCGCTGCGGTAGGTGAACGTGTTCCCGGACTGCCCGGCGGGGGTGCCGCTGGCGATCGCGGACCAGCCCGCCGGGACGGTCACCCGGATGTCGTAGAGGGCCTCGTCGGACGGCTGGTCGTTCGCCGGATACCAGGTGAAGGCACCGAACGGCTCCTGCATCGTCCAGAGGCCGCCCTCCTTGGTGACGGTGAGCCCCAGGTCCTCCACATCCTTGCGGTGCGACGGCATCGGCGTCGTCTTCGGCCGGCCGTGGTACTTCACGACCAGCGTCACCGGTGTGTCGGCGACGACCGGGGCGGTCACGGTGAGCTTCTCCCCGGCGACCGTGCCGGTGACCGTCGCACCGTCCAGCGTCACGCCGTCGACCTGGTAGGGCATGAAGTCGAGGGCGATGCTCCGCGCGTCCTCGGTGGGCCGGATCCGCAGGGTGGCGGTGCCCGTGAGGGTCCTGCTCGACGGCGCCCACTCCAGGGCCAGGTCGTAGTGCAGGACGTCCAGCGCGTCGCTGCCGCGGGCGGGGTAGACCCGGTCGGCCACCGGGGCGGAGCGCCCGGCCTGCCAGGCGGTGTAGTCGACCGCGGGGACGGTCGGGCTCGGCGCGGTCGTGGGGGCGGACGGGCCGGCGGCCGGGGCGGCCGGATCGCTGGTGCACGCGGTGACGAGCAGCGGTGCGAGAAGCAGGATCAGCGGTACGTGGCGACGCATCAGCGCACCATACGGCAGAGATCCACTTCCTTGGGGGCACGCTCCTCGTTCCCGGCGGTCGCACACCTCCCCCGATGGTGTCCCATACGTCCCGGACTCGGGCTTTTGCTGGTTTGGTCCCGTTAGCATCGCCCTAGTCGGTTTCGAGCTGACCGAGAAATCCTCCCGCCTGACACAACGGGAACCACTGAGCGCCACTTCATCGATAGTGATCGATATAGATACGGGGACCGCAGGTGCACGTGCAGACTTCGGGGAATCGACGAGCCGGGGGGCCGAGACCACCGGAGATCTGGGCCGGGCCGCGGGCAGGGACCGCGGCATGAGCGCGCCGACCCTGCCAGCACCGGCGGCACTCGACACCGAGATCCGGCAGCTCTCGGGCGGCAACGTCCTCCGCGCCGGGCCCGGTGGACCGACCCTCGCACCCTTCCGGCGCCGGCGCGCCACCAGGGCGTCCACCTTCGTCCCGGCCCTGCGCCGGCGCGACCGGGTGGCCGTCGCCGCCCTGACCACCGGCTGGGCGATCGCCTTCGCGGCCTTCTGGGTGTGGTGGTGGCAACCCGCGCACCGCGTCGGCTGGGCGGGGCTGGCCCTGAACAGTCTGCTTCTGCTGTACCTGACCGGGCTGCCCGCCTACTACCTCCTCGCCGTCTCGCGATTCCGGCGGATCAACCCCGCACTCCGGGTGCCACGGCTGCGCGTGGCCTTCGTGGTGACCCGCGCGCCGTCGGAGCCCTGGTCGCTCGCTCACCGCACCCTCACCGCGATGCTGGCCCAGCGGTACCCGTACCCGTACGACGTCTGGCTCTGCGACGAGGACCCCTCCGAGCAGGCTCTGGAATGGTGCGCCGCGAACGGGGTTCGGGTGTCCAGTCGACGTGGCGTCGCCGCCTACCACCGGGCCACCTGGCCCCGCCGTACCCGCTGCAAGGAAGGCAACCTCGCCTACTTCTACGACCACTGGGGTTACCGGGACTACGACCTGGTCGCCCAGCTCGACTGCGACCATGTGCCCGAACCAACCTACCTCGCCGCGATCACGCGACCGTTCGCCGATCCCGCCATCGGCTACGTCGCCGCACCGAGCGTCTGCGACGCCAACAGCGCGAACTCCTGGGCGGCGCGCGGACGGCTGCACCGCGAGGCCACCTTTCACGGTCCGGTCCAGCTGGGCCACAACCGCGGCCTCGCCCCCCTGTGCATCGGCTCGCACTACGCCGTACGCACGAAGGCGCTGCGCGACATCGGCGGTCTCGGCCCCGAACTCGCCGAGGACTTCTCCACGACGTTCCTGCTCACCTCCGCCGGCTGGCAGGGCGCCTTCGCCATCGACGCCGAGGCGCACGGCGACGGCCCGCTCACGGTCGCCGACATGCTGACCCAGGAGTTCCAGTGGTCGCGCAGCCTCACCACGCTGCGGTACGACCTCGCGCCGGATCACCTGCGGCGGATGGGCGCCACGCTGCGGCTGCGCTTCGCGTTCCAGCTGTCCTACTACCCCCTGCTGGCGATCGCGACCGTCGTCGGTCTCGCCCTGCCCCCGTTCGCCGCGGTCACCGGGCTGCCGTGGGTCAACGTCAACTATGTGGAGTTCCTGCTCCACCTCGCCGCGGTGTCGCTGTGGCTGCCCCTGCTGACCCTGCTGCTCCGCCGGCGAGGGCTGCTACGCCCCCGGACCGTGCCCGTCCTGAGCTGGGAGGGGATGCTGTTCGCCCTGACCCGCTGGCCGTACGTCGTGTGGGGCGTCGTGGCCGCGACGCGGCTGAACGCACGGCCGCGGCAGGTCTCGTTCAAGGTCACCCCCAAGGCGCGCACCGGCCTGGAGCCACTCCCCACCCGACTCGTCCTGCCCTATGCGGCGATCACCGTGGTGCTGTCCGCTGCCGCCCTGCTCGGCGAGCGGTCGACACACACGCCGGGCTACGTGTTCCTCTGCATTCTCGGCGCCTTCTGCTACGCGACGGCGGGCCTCGCCGTACCGGCACTGCATGTGGTGGAGGCGGCCCGGGCCGCCGGGCTGCGCGTGCGGTCAGCCGTGCCGACCGCCGCCGTACCCCTGCTCGTCGGCGTGGTGGCGCTCCTCCCGCTCGCGGCGGCCATCGCCGGCTACCCCGACCCCACGGTGCTGCTTCACCACCGATGACCCCGATTCGCGTGCACGCACCGGAAGGAGATTCCCATGTCTGGTCCGAAGACCGTCCTGGTGACCGGCGGCGCCGGCTTCATCGGGAGCCACACCTGCGTCGAGTTGCTCGAGCACGGCTACGAGGTGTGCATCGTCGACAACTACGCCAACAGCTCACGAGCGGCGCCGACCCGGGTGGAGAAGGTGGCGGGCCGTCCCCTGCTGAACGTCTACGAGGCCGACGTCCGTGATCATCAGGCGCTCTCGGCCATCTTCGCGGCGAACGCCATCGACGCGGTCGTCCACTTCGCCGGGAGGAAGGCCGTCGGCGAGTCGGTATGGATTCCCGTCGACTACTACGACACGAACGTCGGTGGCACGACGAGCCTGCTGCGGAGCATGCGGGAGCACGGCGTGCACCGCCTGGTGTTCTCCTCGTCGTGTTCCGTCTACGGGGAGGCGGCCCGGATCCCGATCGACGAGCAGGCCCCGCCCCGGCCGACGAACCCGTACGCCAGGTCGAAGTGGATGTGCGAGCAGATCATCGCCGACGCCTGCCGGCAGCACCCGGAGCTGGCGGCCTATGCGCTGCGGTACTTCAACCCCGTCGGCGCACATCCCAGCGGGTTGCTCGGCGAGGACCCCCGCGGCGTCCCGCAGAACGTGATGCCGTATCTGATGCAGGTGGCGGTCGGCCGGCTCGACCGGCTGAGCATCTTCGGCCGCGACTACGCCACCGTGGACGGGACGGCCGTGCGCGACTACATCCACGTCATGGACGTCGCGCAGGCGCACCGCATCGCCCTGGAGCGTCTCGACGAGGTGACCGGCATGGACACCTGCAATCTCGGCACCGGCGTGGGGACGTCGGTCCTGGAGCTCGTAGGGGCGGTCAGCGCGGCCTGCGGGCGGCCCCTGCCGTACGAGGTCGTCGAACGGCGGCAGGGCGATGTCGCCACCCTGGTTGCCGACCCCGGCGCGGCGGCCCGGAAGTGGGGCTGGCGCACGACCCGGGACCTCGCCACGATGTGCCGCGACGCGTGGCGCTTCCAGCTGCTGAATCCCGCCGGATTCGACGACGACCTGACGGGGCGGGCCGCCATCCCGGCGGCGCGGTCGCTCGACGCGCCGGACCCGACGACCAGGAGCCTGGCCAACTAGGCCGGGTCGTCACCCGCCCTGGCACGGACCGACACGGCCTGGCCGCCGGACGTCGACGCCCGGGACGCCGGTGCGGCGAGCTCGGCCAGGTGCCGCAGCGAGTTGGGCAGGTGCTCGGGTCCATCCGGAAGACCTGCCCCGCCGCGGTCAGCGGGGCCCGGTCGACCGCTTCCTGAACCCAGCCGGTGCCGTCGATCGCGGAATGGGTCGTCGGGTCGGCCAGCACCGCGAACACCCTCGCGGCGGGCGCGGCGACGGTCAGGGTGGCGCGTTCCCACTGTGCAGACGACGCGGCGAGGCGGAAGTCACCGGTCGTGGGGTGGTGCCACCGCGGGCGCCGGCGACTAGGGGGCGGGTTGGATGGCCCCGACCGTGCCCGCTCCGACGAGCGGCCGGCCCAGGAAGTCCACCGGTCCCGGATCGACGTCGAAACGCGACCGGAGATCGAGGGCGCGGCCCGCCAGCGGCGAATCGCCGCGCGGTGTGAGCGCCTCCGCCCGTTGCGCCGCTGAGCCGGAGCGACCGGCCGACACGAAACGCGGGTCCGCGCTCGATCCGCGCACCCTCGCCCCGAGACGTTCCTGCCCCGTCGCCGCCGCCCACGCGTCCAGATCGGCATAGGACGCGCCGGCCCACGAAACGGCCCAGGTTCCCGACTCGGCGAAGAAGTTGTTGCCCTGCATCAGGACGTCGGCCGTGGAGAAATCGTCGGCCCGCACCAGGTCGGTGCCGCCCGAGACGATCAGGTTGTTGCGCAGGACGACGTCGGACAGGCCCTCGAAGAACCTCTGCAGGCGGACGGCCGCGGCAGCCGGGCCCGTCGCCTCCATCACCACGGTGTTGTGGTAGACCTCGGCGTCGTTGACCGACCCGGCCAGGTGGATGCCTGCGTACTCGGACAGCTTGCGGGCGTCGTTGATGCTGACGTTGAACCGGACGACGTTGTCGGTGTGCGCGGCGTTGGGCTGGCCGCTGTAGAGCAGGTACCCGGCGCCGTCGTTCTCGTAGGACAGGTTGTACTGCAGCACCGACGAGGACACGTTCTGGTCCATGTCGAAGCCGCCGCCGTCCTTCTGGCCGCCCGTGTGGTTGCGGTAGGAGACGTTGCGCTCCATGACCACAGCGGTCGAATCCCAGGTCCAGATGCCGACCGGCCCCTCGGGCGCCGAGGCCGACCATCCGTTGTCGTGCGCGCTGGACCGCTCGATGCGCCCGCCGCGCACACTGCCGAGCGCGATTCCGCTCCCCGTGTGGCTGAAGTGATTGTTCGGATCTCCCGGGTTGTGGTGCACCTCGACCTCCGAGACGACGACGTCCTCGTGCGCGTAGCGCGGCGCCGAGGCGTCGAAGCGAGGCCCGAAGCTGATCAGCCCGTTCTCGGTGTTGCCGTGCAGGTTGGCGGCACGGATCCGCACGTTACGGAAGCCGGTGGAATGCGGGCCGGCGCCGATCTGGATCCCGTTCTTGAATCCGCTCACCTCGACCCCGGAGATGTCCACGTGGTCGAGCCTGCGGCCGTCGGTCAGGTCCGAGTAGAACTCGATCCCGCCGGTGGCCCTGCTGCCCGCGCCGCCCCCGACGATCACCAGGTCGCGAATCTCGACGCCGGCCGTGTTGTGCACCCTGATCCCCGCGCCGTCGGAGGCCACGATCGTGGCGCGGCCGGCGCCGTAGGTGTCGACGACGACCGGATGCGCCGCGTCACCCGCGTCCTCGCGCCCGAAGGTCAGGCTCCCACGAAAGCGCGCGCCCCCTTCCAGCAGGAGCTTGTCTCCCGGCTTGAAGGCGAAGGCGGCGGCCTTGTCCAGCGAGCGCCACGCCGTGGCGGGCGACGAGCCGTCCCGGGCGTCGTCCCCGGTCGGGCTGACGTGATAAGTGGTGATCACGGGCGGCGCGGCCACCGGCTTCGATCTCAGCTCGAAGACATGCGCGAGCACGGGGAGAAGAATGGCCAGCGGCAGCACCAGCGCCGCGACGATTCGCCGGCGCGAACGCCGGGTCGCCGGCGGGCCGGCCACCTCCGCCACCAGATCCGCCTCGCTCTGTTGCTCGCTCGTACCGGCTGTCAAGGACCCCTACCGCCCTCCGGGGCACACTGCCCAACATCCCTTTTACGCACTTTAGGCCAGTTTCGAGGGCGACCGGCCGGCATCCGCCGGACCCGGTGCGGGCCGGCAGGTCAGTGACGGGATGTGGTGGGAAAAGCCGCGCACGGGGCCGGTACACGGCCGCGCCGGCACCGTCCACGGCCGCTCCCCGTGGCGGCGTTCGCGGCGAGGCCGAGACCGGAGGACTCGACCTCGCCGCGGCAACGGCGGGAGGGCCGACCTACGAGCTGAGCCGGAAGTAGTCGAGGTTGAACCCGCCCGTCTCGCAGTACACCGTGACCAGCTGGTCGCCCGCCGGGAGGGCCACCGGCACGTGCACCGACTGGTAGGTTCCCCAGCCGCCCGTGTCCGGCACCGACGCGGTGGCCAGCACCCGGCCGCTCGCGTCGCGGAACGACACCGCGTTCGCGGCGGCGGCACCCGTGCCGTTGGCGACCCGCAGCTCAAGGTCGTACGTCCCGGCCTGCGCGACGTCGACGCGGTACGTCACCCAGTTGCCGGCGGCCGTCCAGCCGATGTTCCGGCCGCCGCTGGCGGCCGGGTTGTTCTCGACGAAGCAGCAGCCGCCTTCGTCCCAGCCGTGCTGCTCGGCGTACGACTCGGCCTCCACCCGGGCACCGATGGGCGCGCCGCGCGGCCGCACCGTCAGGTGCACGGTCACCTCGTCATGGGCCCGGCCGTCGGTGACCACGAACGTCAGGTCCCGCTCACCGGCCACCGTGGGGTGGATCGTCACGAGCCCGGTGGTGCCGTCGACGCCGACGCCGTCGGGCAGGTCGGTGGCGTAGAAGGCGAGCTTGTCGCCGTCGGCGTCGGTCGCCGTGAGCGGCACCTGGACGGTGCGGTACTGGTCGGCGACCACGTCGGCCACGTTGCCCAGCGCCGGAGCGTGATTGCCCTTCGCCCTGGGCAGCTCGCCCTTCCACCGGAACGTGGCGAACGACTGCGCCGGCACGGTCGCCACGAAGGACTGACCGGCGAGCACCACGCGGACCCTGGCGTCGGCGGCGTTGCTGTTGCGGAGGACGGCGACGAAGTCGTTGCCCCTGCCCCGGTAGACCACGTTGCTGACGCCGTTCGCCGGGGCGCTCGACTCCACGCGTACGTCGTCCGGGCCGAGGTAGCGCGCGAACTGCCCCAACTGGTACAGCTCGTCGCGGACGGTGAAGTCGCGGGTCGTGGTGTTGACCGTGACCAGGCGGTTGGGCCACTTCGTGGTCCGGCCGACCTCCGCCCAGTCGATGTTGTTGTCGCGCGCGGGCGTCCAGTGCAGCGTCCCGCCGTCCTGGTCGGTGGTCTGCGCCCACATGATGTACGAGCTGGCGTCCAGGCGGAAGTAGCTCAGCAGGTCGTCCGGGGAGACGCTGCCGGTCTCGGTCATCTCGACGGGCTTGCCGTACTGCTCGTACGCGTCGCGCATGACTGTCGGGTCGCCCCAGTAGGGATGGAAGGCGATGGCGTCGGCGGCCGCCCGGACCTGGGCTCCGGTCACCGAGCCGTCCGGTGCGTCTTCGAAGATGCGGTAGTAGTTCTTCGTCTCGGTGCTGTTCGGGTCCCGCCAGTCCCAGAAGTTGAAGTCGTGCACGAAGAGCTGGGTGCCGAGCCGGGCCGCGGCCAGTTCGCGCTTGATCGCGACGGCCAGCTTCTGCTGCTGCTCCACGCTGATGTCCATCGCCGGGTAGACGACGTCCATGCCGGGCTCGTTCAGCAGCGTCAGCGCGTCGATCGTGATGCCGTGCCGGGCGTACGCCTGGACGAACCTCACGTAGTAGCGGGCGAACACGTCGATGCAGTCGTCGCGCAGCTTGCCGACCTGGTAGTAGCTGGTCGTGCTGCCCGGCCGGAGGGCGACCTCGCCGGTGAACCGGTTGTTCGTCTTCATCCAGGCCGGGGCGCTCCACGCGGAGGCGAAGAACGTGGCCCTCGGGTTGTGGCGCT
This sequence comes from Micromonospora sp. I033, assembly GCF_053890995.1. Lineage (NCBI taxonomy): Bacteria > Bacillati > Actinomycetota > Actinomycetes > Micromonosporales > Micromonosporaceae > Micromonospora > Micromonospora sp. I033. The sequence continues at coordinate 13,938 of NZ_JBSSLX010000001.1, forward strand.
GGATCAGCTTGATGGTGTCGATGATGTGCAGGTCGACGTCGCGCTGGATGGAGAAGTGGCGCAGGTCGAAGTCCTCGGTGACGCCCGGGGGCAGCTCGTCGTAGGACCAGAAGGGCAGGTGCTCGATGAGGTCGGGGCTGCCGATCGTCACGCGGAACCGGTCGAGGCCCGCCCCGGTCTTCGGGTCGACGAGCAGCCGGATGGCCTCCTCCCGCTTCGCCGGGTCGAGCTTCCACAGGTTGGAGACGCTCGTCTCGTCGATGGAGAAGCCGACGCCGCGGTAGTGCTGACGCGGCCGGCTGGGGTCGGCCACCACGGTGGCGTCCACGGGCCCGCCCTGGTCACGGCCCACGCGGCTGGTGGGCAACGGCTGCCACCGGTGCTCGGCGCCGGTCGAGTACGTCCCGGTCACGACGGAGCCACGGTCGGCCGTCGCCGGCGACGCGGGCGCGGCGGCGAGCACGGTGACGGCAGCCGAGGCGACGGCGAGTGCCGCGGTGATGGATTGCCTCACGGCGCCTCCAGATTGTCAGAGGGAGTGTCCTCACCGCGGCAGGCGCCGTCCGCGGTGGCGAGTGGAGGGTGGTGCTCCGTATCGGAGACCCGTGCGGGGATGATCAGCTCCCGCTGTCGGAGCCTAGCTTTCGATGATGATTAATTTCAAGGCCTGAAATAACCAGCCCGCAGCGCGGTCGGACGCACCGCCGGCAGCAGGACGGCGCACCCGACCCCGCAGGGCGACCCACAGTGGAGGCCGCGCCGAAAACGAGGCGGCGCGCGCCGACGGCGTTGCCGGGTCAGCCCATGGTCACGGTCCCGGCGGCGGCGTCCACCGTGATGATGTCGCCGGTGCGGATCGCCTGGGTGGCGCCGGGAACGCAGATCACGGCCGGGATCCCGTACTCGCGGGCGACCGTCGGGCCGTGCGCCATGACGGCGCCGGTCTCGGTGACCAGCCCGGCGGCGGTGAGGAACAGCGGCGTCCAGCCGGGGTCGGTGGTGGGCGCGACGAGGATCTCGCCGGGTTCGAGGTGGGCGGTGGCCGGGTCGAGGACCACCCGCGCGGGCCCGGTCGCCACCCCGGCCGCGGCGCCCACGCCACGCAGCGCGCCGGCGCCGCCGGCCGGCGCGGGCAGGACGGCCTCGAGGTCGGTGCCGTCGGAGAGTACGGCCACCGGCACCGTCCGGCGCCTCAGCTCCCGCTGGTGCGCCGCACGGCGGGCGGTGACGGTCGACCGGTGGTCGGCGCCGTGGTGTACGGCCGTCGCCACCTCGTCCAGGGTCAGGAACATGATGTCGTCCGGCTGCCCCAGCAGGCCTCCCTCGGTCAGCTCGGAGCCGATGAGCAGCAGTTGGCGCCGCATCTCGCGGAGTCGGTACAGGCCGCCGAACTTGCCGGCCTCGCGCAGGCCGGCCAGCGCTCGGGCCCGGCGCAGCAGGAACCCGGCGAGGCGGCCGCGGACGGGTCGCCGGCGACGAGCCCGCGCGACGAGGTCGGCCAGGGTGGCCTCCGCGGTGGCCGCGGCGCGGGCGAAGCGCCGGTCGGGCGCCTGCTCGGGGTCGGTGAGCCGCAGGTAATTGGCGATCATGGCGAAGACCGGCGCGGGATCCTCGTCCCAGCGCGGCAGCCCGAGGTCGACCTCGGCGACGGCCCGGTGGCCGTACCGGTCGAGGAACGCGCCCAGCCCGATGTCCGGCAACGTCCCGCGCAGGTACCGGTGGGCGAGGTCCCGCGGCGGGGTGGTGAGCAACAGGTCGCGGTGGGGCCGGGCGCGGTCGGCGAGCCGCCAGAGCGCGAGATCCATCTCGATGGTGACGTTGTGCGGCATCCCGCCCAGCACGGTGTTGATCTCGTCGCGGCTGGCCACACCCGCGAGCAGGTGGGCCGGCACCGTCGCCGCCAGCATGCCGGCGACGATCGGCCAGACGATGTCGTCCGGGCTCGCCGTCGAGTCCTGCGCCTGGAGGAACCGCAGCCGGTCGGCGGCGGTGCTGAGCGTGGGCGGGGCGGTCGACTCCGCCGCGAGCCGGTCGATCGCCTGGAACAGCCGGGTCCGCGCGGCCTCCGGCCGGGCCAGCGCCCGGGTGACTCCGGCCAGCCCGCGGAGGGCCGTCCGTGCGCTCGGGCCGCCGGCCCGGGAGCGTCGATCGCCCGGCCGCGGCGCGAAGCGGGGGTCGGCGAGCACCTGCTCCATCACCGCCTGCGCCCGCGGACCGAAGTCCACCGCCATCAGCTTGACCAGGCGCTTGCGGGCGGACGGGTCGCGCGCCAGGTCGGTCAGGTCGCCGTAGAGCCGGCCGCCGATGTCGGTGACCTCGACGGTCAGCCCGAAGCTGGCCAGCATCCCCGCGACAAGTGCTTTCAGGGTGGACATGCCCATCGGGGTGGCCGGCCGCAGCATGCCCTGCACGTGACCGAACTCCAGGTAGACGCGGGGCTCGGGGTCGTCGGTGGCCGGCGGGAGGGGGAACAGCGTGGTGATCGGCCGCGACTGGAGCAGCCACAGGGCGCCCTCCCGGTCGTACGCCCACTCCACGTCCTGGGGGCCGCCGAGGTGGCGCTGGAGCCGCTCCCCCGTCCGGCGCAGCTCCTCGAGCTGGGTGGCGGTCAGGAGGCCCCGCTCGGGAGGCGTCGAGCCGTCGAGGACGTACCGGTCGACGTCGCCGGTGCCGTCCACCACCGCCGTGCCGAGGCCGGCGGCGGCCTCCACCACCATCTCCGTCCGGCAGCCGGTGACCGGGTTCGCCGTGAACAGCACCCCGGCGACCGCCGGATCGACCATCCGCTGCACCACGACCGCCATCCGCACCGTCTCGTGGTCGATGTCGTGGGCCTCCCGGTAGGCGACCGCCCGCGCGGCGTGCAACGAGTGCCAGCACTTCTCGATGGCCGACAGCACATCGGCGACGCCGCTGACGTCGAGGACCGTGTCCTGCATCCCGGCGAAGCTGGCGTCCGGAAGGTCTTCGGCGGTCGCGCTGGAGCGCACCGCGACCGGGCCGCCGCCGAGCCGCTGGTACGCCGCCGCGATCTCGGCCTCCGGCAGCACCCCCGCCCGATGGGCGGTGGTGGTGACGCAGAAGCCCTCCGGCACCCGCTCGCCGAGCCGGATCAGCTCAGCCAGCCCTGCCGCCTTGCCGCCGACGAGGTCGATCGGGCCGCCGGTCACCTCGGACAACGCCATCACGCGCATGGGACCTCTTTACATTACGACTGCATTGTTAACCACCGTACGCGCTTGGCAATGCAAGTGCAACGTCAAAGCGGCCGGGCCGGAACTGTCGGAGGGGCGGCGTAACCTCCCGCGCGTGACCGGACCTGGCGACGTCCCACCCGAGATCCTCGACCGGCTCCGGTCCGTCTGCCTCGGGCTGCCGGAGGCCTACGAGGAACCGGCGTGGGTGGGCACCCGCTGGCGGATCCGCAAGCGGACCTTCGCCCACGTGCTCACCGTCGACCCCGACCACCAGGCCGCCCACGCCCGAGCCGCCGGCACCGACGAGCCGCTCTGCGTGCTGACCTTCCGCTCCCCCGGCGACGAGATCGCCGCACTTCTCGCCGGCGGTCATCCCTTCTACAAGCCCGACTGGGGCGCCGACGTCGTGGGCCTGGCGCTCGACGGCGGGGTCGACTGGGACGAGGTCGGCGAGCTGCTCACCGAGAGCTACTGCGTCCTGGCCCCGAAGAAGCTGGCCGCGCTGGTCGACCGGCCGGCCGGGCCACCGGCAGGACCGAGGGGCCGGCGCTAGCTCGTCCGCCACCTCTGGCGCGCGCCCGGTCGGCCTGCCACGCTGGCGGTTGTGTACGACTACGACCTGCTGGTGCTGGGCTCCGGCCCGAGCGGTCAGAAGGCGGCGATCGCCGCGGCCAAGCTCGGCCGCCGGGTCGGCATCGTGGACCGCCGCGACATGATCGGTGGGGTGTGCATCAACACCGGCACCGTCCCCTCCAAGACGCTGCGCGAGGCCGTCCTCTACCTGACCGGCCTGAGCCAGCGGGACCTCTACGGCAGCAGCTACCGGGTCAAGGAGGAGATCACGGTCAGCGACCTGGCCGCCCGGACCCAGCACGTGATCAGCCGGCAGACGGACGTCATCCGCAACCAGTTGGCCCGCAACCGGGTCGCGATGATCACCGGCACCGGGCGGTTCGCCGACGCCCACGCGGTCTGGGTCGACGGCGGTTCCGGCCGCGAGTCCCGGGTCACCTTCGACAAGATCGTCATCGCCGCCGGCACCCGGCCGGCCCGCCCGGACAGCGTCGACTTCGACGACCGGACCATCGTGGACTCCGACGGGGTCATCAACCTCCAGGCCGTGCCCCGCAGCATGGTCGTGGTGGGCGCCGGCGTGATCGGCATGGAGTACGCCTCCCTGTTCGCCGCTCTCGGCACCAAGGTGACCGTGGTGGAACGCCGCGACCGGATGCTCGACTTCTGCGACGAGGAGATCGTCGAGTCCCTGAAGTACCACCTGCGGGACCTGTCGGTGACGTTCCGCTTCGGCGAGGAGGTCGCCGCGGTGGAGAAGCACCGGACCGCCGCGTTGTGCGTTCTGAGGAGCGGCAAGCGGATCGTCGCGGACACGGTCATGTACTCCGCCGGCCGCCAGGGCCAGACCGACGACCTGGCGCTGGACGCGGCGGGACTGGCGGCGGACCACCGGGGCCGGATCCAGGTCGACGGCAACTACCGCACCGCTGTCGACAACATCTACGCGGTCGGCGACGTGATCGGCTTCCCGGCGCTGGCCTCGACGTCGATGGAGCAGGGCCGGCTGGCCGCGCAGCACGCCTGCGGCGAGCCGGTCCGCGCGATGCCCGGGTTGCAGCCGATCGGCATCTACACGATCCCGGAGATCAGCTTCGTCGGGAAGACCGAGGAGGAGCTGACCGACAGCTCCACCCCGTTCGAGGTGGGCATCGCCCGCTACCGGGAGCTGGCCCGGGGCCAGATCGTCGGTGACTCGTACGGCATGCTGAAGCTGCTCGTCGCGCCGGAGGACGGGCGGCTGCTCGGCGTCCACGTGTTCGGGACCGGGGCCACCGAGATCGTCCACGTCGGACAGGCGGTGATGGGCTGCGGCGGCACCGTCGACTACCTGGTGGACGCGGTGTTCAACTACCCGACGCTGGCCGAGGCGTACAAGGTGGCGGCCCTGGACGCCGCCAACAAGATCCGCAACATCACCCGGATCGACGGCTGACGGCGCGGCGGCGCGTGCCGGGCCAGGGCTCAGGCGATGTGCTCGTACACCCACTCGCGGGACCGGGTGAAGGCCGTCACGGGATCGTCCACATAGTTCCACGGCCACTCACTGACGTGGTCGCCGAGCATCTCGAAGACCCGCGCCGCGGCGTCGAACTCGTGGGCCAACTCCAATCCCAGCGCGAACACGCTCGCCCGCGGCACCCAGCCGAACGCGGGCCGGAACGCCGGATGGAAGATCGACTTCTCCGCCGCCGCCAGCAGGTCCGCGCGCACCTCCGCGGACTGCATGTACGCGTCGCTCTCCTCGACCGGCAGGTCGAGCCACTTCTCGACGTGCGCGACGGCCAGCAGCTCCGGCAGCAGGCTCCCCTCTGGGGCGGCCGCGGTGGCCTCGCGGGCGAAGGAGAACATCTGCTCGTCGCTGCCGAACCACTTGGGGCACAGGTACTGCAGTCGCTGCTCGTGCGCGACGACGTGGCCCGGGTGGCGCTTCACCACCTCGTCGAAGCGGAGGCGGGCCTCGTCGCGGCCGACCTGCCGGCCCCGAGCGGACGTGACCAGCCAGGTCCGGGCGGTCAGGTCGTCCGGGTCCCGGGCGACGACCTCGTCGAGCAGGTTCTCGGCCAACCGGAGCCGGCGACGGAACTCCCGGAACTGGTCCTGGCTGGTGTACTCGGCACGCTTCCCGCCCCGGGCCTCCCAGGCCCAGTGCACCGCGTGGCAGCCGCGGACCAGCACCGGCAGCGTCGACTGTGGCTCGGCGTCGACCCACTCACCGATCCAGTCCTGTACGCCGCCGACCGTCCCGGCGGCCTCGATGAGAAACGCGCGGCTGTCCGGATCGTTGGTGGCCGTGAGGATGTCGCGAGCCGTACGCCAGTCCCCGGCGGCGAGTGCGTCGACGAGCGCCCGCGCCTGCGGATCACCGTGGGCCGGGTCGACGACGAGACCGGCCGGCTGCCGGCGCTTCCTGAACGGCCACATGTCGATCTCCTCCCCAGCCGAGCCGGGAAGCTTACCGTGGCCGGGTCGCCGTCCCGGCCACGGGCCTGGCCATCCTTGACATGTGACCATTTGGTCACCTATTCTGGTCCTCGTGAGCGACGACGACGATCTGGTGTTCAAGGCGCTCGCCGACCCGACCCGACGCGCCCTGCTCGACCGGCTCTTCCTCCGCGACGGCCAGACGTTGACAGAGTTGGAGTCCGAGCTGGCGATGACCCGCTTCGGTGTCATGAAGCACCTGCGCCTGCTCGAGGACGCCGGTCTCGTGGTCACCCGACGGCAGGGCCGGGAGAAGCTGCACTTCCTCAATCCGGTGCCGATCCGGTTGATCCACGACCGGTGGATCGACAAGTACACCGCGCACCACACCGCGTCACTGCTGGAGCTCAAGGCGGAACTCGAAGGCGACGACCCGAAGGAGAAACGATGACCACCACGACGACGGCCGGGACGACGAAGGTCTACCGGGTCTACATCAAGGCCACCCCGCAGGCGATCTGGGACGCGATCACCAAGCCGGAGTGGACCCGGAGGTACGGCTACCAGGGCATCGCCGAGTTCGACCTGCGGCCGGGCGGCAGCTACCGGGCCCGGGCAATCCCGGAGCACCGGGAGGCCGGCATGCCGGAGGTGCCGGTGGAGGGCGAGGTTATCGAGGTGGACCCGCCGGTCCGGCTGGTCCAGACCTGGCGGCCGACCTGGCTGGACGAGCCGGCCACCCGGTTGACGTACGAGATCGCGGAGCGGGGCAACGGCGTCACCTCGCTGACCGTGACCCACGAGCTGGCCGGCGCGCCGCAGACCATGGCGCAGGTCAACGGCGAGGTCGAGGGCGCCGGTGGCGGCTGGGCCGAGGTCCTCAGCGACCTGAAGACGCTGCTGGAGACCGGCAGCCCGCTCTACGCCTGACTCCCGGCGAGGCGCGCAAGGGCGGCCCGGCTCGTCGTGAGCCAGGCCGCCCTCCGGTCGTGCGGTCAGCCGCCGAGGCTCGCGGCGGCCGAGGCGATCGCCGAGGAGAAGTAGCTCACCTGGGTGTAGACGCCGGGGTAGTCGGGCCGGGCGCAGCCGTTGCCCCAGCTGACGATGCCGACCTGGATCCAGGCGTTGGTGGCGTCGCGGCGGAACATCGGCCCGCCGGAATCGCCCTGGCAGGTGTCCACGCCGCCACTGGCGTACCCGGCGCAGATCTCCTCGGCGGGGATGATGTCGCCGCCGTAGTTGGCGTTGCAGGTGGCGTCACTGACGAACGGCACGGTCGCTTTGAGCAGGTACCGCTGCTGCCCGCCCCCTTCCCTCGCCGCGCCCCAGCCCGCGATCGTGAACGTGCCGTTGTCGTACGCGGTGGTGGTGGCGATCTTCAGGGTGCTCAGCCCGGTGACCGGGGTGGCCAGCCGGATGAGCGCCCAGTCCTTGCCGCTGCCGTTGTAGCCCGGGGCCCGGTAGACGTAGTTCGACCGGACGGTGATCCGGCTGGACGACTGGAGGTCGACCACGCCCAGGGTGGCCGTGATGCTGGTGTTGGTGCCCGTACGGCCCACGCAGTGGGCGGCGGTGAGCACCAGGCGGGGGCTGTACAGCGCGCCGCCGCAGCCCATGGAGAGCCGCACCATGAACGGGAACTCGCCCTGTGCGGCGCGGGTGCCGCCGACGACGTACGGGGTGGCCGGAGCGCCGTCGGCCACGGCGGGTGCGGCGAGAGTGAGGCTGCCCGCGGTCACCGCGGCCAGCGCGGCGGCCAACAGGCCGGTGAGGGTGCGCCAGCGAACCATGAATTCCTCCGCATCAGGACCGGTGCGCCTCGGGGTGCGCACCTGATTCGAGATTGCGGACAGCGTATTGATATCAATGGATTTCATGGCCATGCTCTTCGGGTCATATCGCCCCGATATGAGCACCCGTCAGGTCACGTCGCCAGGTGCTTCTCAAACCAGTGGTGCGCGTACGGCTCGTCGTTGTACGGCTCGATCTCCCGGTAGCCGGCGGCGCGGTACATGGCGATCGCCTCGGTCAGGTTGCGGTTGGTGTCCAGCCGGACGGCGGTCCAGCCGCGCTCCGCCGCGTACCGCTCCAGCTGGTCCAGCAGCCGTCGGCCGACACCGAGCCCGCGCACGGTGCCCGACACCCAGACCCGCTTGATCTCGGCGGGCGCGCCGGCGTGGAGCTTGACCGCCCCGCAGCCGACCGGCTCGCCGCCGAGGGTGGCGAGCAGGAACACGCCGGCGGGCGGGACGAGTTCGTCGTCGTGGACCGGCTTGCTCAGCGCCGGGTCGAAGCCGTCGTCGAAGCGCTGTGCGACCTCGCGGGCATACGCCCGCACACAGGCGCGTGCGCGCGGATCTCCCGGCGGGCAGGGCTCGACGACCACCATCGAGCTGACGAGCAGCCGCTCCACCTGCGCCATCGCCGCGACCAGGCGCTCACGGCGCCGGTCGTTGAGCGGTTCGAGGATGGACCGGGCCAGCTCGTCGGACCGCTCGTCCAGCTCGGCCCACTCCGCGCGCCCGGCTTCGGTCAGTGCGGCGACGCGGACCCGGCCGTCGCCGCCGGCCCGGTCGGCCGGGCCGACGCTCACCAGCCCGTCGCCCTCCAGGGTGCGCAGGAGCCGGCTGAGGTACCCGGAGTCGAGCCCGAGCCGGGCCCGCAGCGCGGCCACCTCGGCACCGTCGGGGCCGATCTCCCAGAGCAGCCGCGCCTGCGCGAGGGGACGGTCGCGGGCCATGTACTGGTCGTCGAGCGCGCCCACGCGCTGGGTGACGGTCCGGTTGAAGCGCCGGACGGTGGCGATGAGTTCCGAGTTCATATGCCTGACTTTAGTCAGGCTTTGCACCGACCGCTAGCGGCCGGCCGGTCAGGTCGCCGTCCACAGCCGGAGTTTTTCCGGGTTGCGGACCGCCCAGAGGTGCGTGATCCGGTCGCCCGCCATGTCGAACGCGATCACCGTCACGGTGACGCCGTCGAGCTGGGCCACCAGGCCGGGTCGACCGTTGACCGTCCGTTCCACGATCCTCAGCCGGGGTGTCCCGGCCGCGACGCCGACGAGCACGCGGGCGACCTGCTCCCCGCCCTCGATCGGGCGGAGTTCGGCGCTGACCAGGCCCCCGCCGTCGCCGACCGCCGTGACGTTCGGGTCGAGGAGGCCGACGAGAGCGTCGATGTCCTTGGCTTCCCAGGCCCGCTTGAAGTGCCGGACGATCTCGGCCTGCCGCGCCACCGGAGTAGCGGGAGCGTGCGACGCGCGGATGCGACGACGGGCCGACGAGGCCAGTTGGCGGCACGCCGCCGGGGTACGGCCGACGATCCCGGCCACTTCGGCGAAGGAATAGCGGAAGACGTCGTGCAGGACGAACGCGACGCGCTCGGCCGGGGTCATCGACTCGAGCACGACGAGGAAGGCCATGTTGATCGACTCGTCGAGGGTGACCCGGTCGGCCGGGTCGACGGTGCCGCCGTCCGACCGCCCGGTCGTCCACTCACCACGGTCCGGCAGCGGCTCCGGGATCCATTCGCCCACGTAGCGCTCCCGCCGGGCCCGCGCCGAGCCGAGCAGGTCGAGGCAGATGCGACTGGCGACGGTCGTCAGCCAGGCCGCGGGGGATTCGATGGCGTCCTGCTGGCGCGGGGACATGGCGTACCAGCGGGCGTACGTCTCCTGGACGACGTCCTCGGCATCGGCCAGCGAGCCGAGGAGCCGGTACGCCAGATTCATCAGCCGCCGCCGCTCGCTCACGATCGCGCCGAGACTCGGATCGGGCCGGTCGGGTCCCGGCTCGGGTCGGGTGGTCATGGTGTCGCCGGCTCCCTCGGTCGCGTCTGCCGTCGCCCGTTCGACGAGACAGCACACCCGACTGTGAGGTCGGCCGGTCACCTCACATTCCGAAGGGTCGGTTCGTCGTACTGCTGAGCCCGTCCAGCCGGGCGGCCACGCCGGCGCCGACCTCCTGCCGGCATCACCAGACAGAATCCGCGAGGCAAGGGACACCGAATGGAACCCGTGAAGGTCGCCATCATCTACTACAGCGCCACCGGCACCGTGCACGCTCTGGCGCGCGCCGCCGCCGACGGCGCGGAGAAGGCCGGCGCGCAGGTGCGACTGCGCAAGGTCGCCGAGACGGCGCCACCGGAAGCGATCAACGCCAGGCCGGAGTGGGTCCAGCACATCCAGGACACCGCCGACGTCGGCGAGGCCGGCCCCGACGACCTGGACTGGGCCGACGCGGTGCTGTTCGGCACCCCCACCCGCTTCGGCAACGTGGCCAGCCAGCTCAAGGCGTTCATCGACACCACCGGCGGCCTCTGGTACCAGGGCAGACTCGCTGACAAGGTCTACTCGGCCTTCACGGCCTCCAACACCGCCCACGGCGGGCAGGAGTCCACCATCCTGGCGCTGGGCAACGTGTTCTACCACTGGGGCGGCATCATCGTTCCTCCCGGCTACACCGACCCGGTCCAGTTCCAGACCGGCAATCCCTACGGCACGTCCCACGTGGCCGGCGACGGCCCGCCCGGCGACGTGGTCCTGGAGGGCGCCCGTTACCAGGCCCGGCGGGTCGTCGACACCGCGGCGGCACTCAAGGCGGGTCGCGCCGCCTGACCCGCCCCGCCCTACGTCGCGGCGGCGGCCCCGGCACGCACCGACCGCGGCCGCCGCCGCGGCACCTCGCCCGAGGTGGCAGGCGCAGTTCGTCCTCCACGTGGCCGCGCACCCCGAACAACGCACCACCCGCACGAGCTGGCGACGGTGGCTCAACGCCACCGGCTGACCTCCGGGCGACGGACACGGAGCCGGCAGCCGGAGCTACGGGCGACCGCCCTCCAGCGTGAGCCGCGCCGCCCCGTCGGCCGTGCTGATCGCCACGCACGTCACCCGCGTGTCGAGAAGCCAACCGACCGGGCGACAGCTCCGCCCACCCTCGGGGGCGGGCCAGCCCCTGCTCACCAGGTGGTCCCAGACCCGTCGGGCCACCTGGTCCGCCGGCTCGCCCGCCCGGCCGGCGAGTCGGTAGGAGACGGCGCAACGACCGGTGCCGCACTCCGAGTCGCCGCCCGCGCCCCGAACGGCGAGCCCGCCCGGCAGCGGGCCGAGTTCCCGCACCGACGGTACGAACCCGTCGTCGTTGACGTCCCAGGCAGCCGCGGGGAAGCAGCACAGGGCGACCACCAGGGCCAGGCCGGCCGCGACCCGGTACGGCCAGCGCCGGCGGTGGTCATCGCCGCTGTCGCCCAGCGTGCGGCGCTGCCCCTCCCCCGCGACGAGCAGCGTCACGGCGGCCCCGAGGAACAGCAACAGGCGCGCCTCCACCGCCGCCCGGGGCTGGACGGCGGTGAGGGTGAGCGAGGCGGCCGCAACCAGGATCAGCGCCACCGACACCATGCCGGTGAACCACCGCAGCCGGGCGACGGTCAGCCACACGAGGAACGCCACCAGGATGACGACGGACGCGAAGAGCATGATTCATGATCTATTGGCGACGGTTCGGGGACGGTCCCGCACCCGTCGGATCGGGAGCGGCGGAATGTCGATGATGGACGTATCCCATCCGGCAGCAGGGACGAGCTGCGGAGCGCAAGCCGTCGACAGATGCCAGCCTCGGCCGGGTCAACCCGGATGCGCGGGGCGCCACCGACCAACTCGGCGGCGGATTCCAAATGCCCGGCGCGGCGGATTGGTCGCTGGCCGGCCGATGATTCTGAGATGCTGCGGCGGTCTACCTGTCGACACCACCTGACTGGAAGGGACCGCCCGATGGCAAAGGTCATCTCCACGCTGTTCATCTCGGCCGACGGCGTGGCCGAGATCGACCCCGATTGGCACTTCCCGTACTTCGAGGAGAACATGGGCCGTGCCGTCGGCGAGGACTACGACAGCGCCGACGTGCTGCTCATCGGTCGCGAGACCTACGACAGCTTCGCCGGGGCCTGGCCCGACCGCGAGGCCGCGGGTGGGGACGACGCCTCGTTCGCCAAGCAACTCGGTGACATGCGCAAGGTGGTCGTCTCACGCCATTCGCCGGAGTTCTCCTGGCGCAACTCGGAGGTGATCAAGGGCGATCTCCTCGACGCGGTCACCGCGCTCAAGGCCGACGCCGGCAGCAGGGGCATCCTCATCCCCGGGTCGATCTCGGTGGTGCAGCAACTGCTCGCCGCGGGCCTGGTCGACGAGCTGCGCCTGCTGGTGCACCCGGTGGCGGCGCGTAAGGGCCGCAAGCTGTTCGATGACGGCGACGCGCCGTACCACTTCCGGGTGACGGCGACGGAGGTGTTCCCGACGGGTGTGATCCGCGTGATCTACGCGCCGACCGCGGCACCCGGGAAGGTCGGCTACGCCGAGGTCAAGGACCAGGTGCCCGGCGGCAACTAGGCCGGGTGGATGTGCCCTGCTCCGTCTCGCTCCCAGTGCGGGTCATCCACCGTCAGCACCTGAGGGATCGTGTCTGCCAGGTGTCCCGGTCCGGCGATCCGCCACGAGCGGACGCAGCAACCGCAGCCACCTTCCGATATCGAGGTCAGCGCGTGGCCGTGCCGCTCAGTCCACGCCTCCGCCTGGGCCACCTCATCGGCAGGACTGTCGACGCGAGCCATCATGCTGAAACGTGCCACGGGATCACCGTAACCGGCATGGGGGGCCGGAGGCGAAGATGCCTCCCGCATGCTCTCTACCGGTGGGTGATGCGGACGCCCCGGGAGCGCAGGAGCGCGTTTACCCGATCTCGGCTCTGCCGATCAGGCTTGCGCAGCCGGCAGCGGTGTCGGATGCCGCGGCGACCAGCGTGGCGAGCGCAATAGCCGGGATGAGCACCGAATTCGATTGACGGGTGATCGGGCGGGTTCTACGGTCGCGCCGATGCGTCCTGGAGAGATCGTCGTCGCTGTCGAGCAGGTACGCGCCCTGATCGACGAGCAGTTCCCCGAATGGTCGGACCTGCCGATCGTTCCGCAGCCGTTGAACGGCACCGACAACGCGCTGTTCCGGCTGGGTGATTCCCTGACGGCGCGGCTGCCACGGGCGCAGTGGGCGGTTGACCAGGTGGCGACCGACGCGACCTGGCTGCCGCGGCTGGCGCCGCTTCTTCCGGTGCCGGTGCCGGTGCCGGTCGCGATCGGCCGGCCGGGTGGGGACTATCCGTGGCCGTGGACGGTCGTCCCGTGGCTGGACGGACGCAATCCGGAAGCCGGGCAGGACCTCGTCGACCTCGCCGTCGACCTCGCCGGCTTCGTGCGCGCGATGATCGCTGTCGACCCGATGGGCGGGCCGGTCAAGGAGGGGATTCAGCGCGGCGTACCTCTGGTGCAGCGGGACGAGCTGACCCGCCGGTCGATCGCGGAGCTGGGCGACCGGATCGACGGGCGGGCGGCGACCGCGGCGTGGGACGAGGCGATGGCGGCGGACGAGTGGCCCGGGCCGCCGGTATGGCTGCACGGTGATCTCCTGGAAGGCAACCTGCTGATCGACCGGGGCAGGCTCACCGGAGTGATCGACTTCGGCGGTCTCGGCCGCGGCGATCCGGCGGTCGAGGTGCGGCCGGCCTGGAGCCTGTTCGATGCCCGCGCGCGGGCCGCCTACCGGGAGGCGCTCGGGTTCGACGAGGCGACCTGGGTGCGCGGGTGGGCCTGGATGCTGTCGGGCTCGCTCTACTGGCTGGCGGACCTGTGGGACTCGATCAGCGAGGACGACCGAGAGAAAACGATCCGCTACATCGACTACATCGTGCGTCACCGCCACGACTGACCTGCGGTGCCCACGCGAGCACCGTCGGGCGACACCCCGGACAGCAGCGTCAAGAGCCCCGGCCGCGAAGCGGGGCCGGCTCACGCCCTCGCCGCGGATCGGCCCACAAAAGATCAGTGATGGCAAACCCGGGCAACGCAACATCGGCGGCGGACGTGATGTGAAAGGTTCCGCCCGCCGCCTGCGGCGTCCAGCCGGCAGTCATCGCGTACCGGGCAAGTGCACGCACGTTCTCAGCCGTTGGGTACGGAGCGGGGAGGGCGTGGTGTAGCTGTGGACCATCTCGTCGCTTCCCCTGTTCTCGGTCGGTGGGCGGGCACGATCACGTGATGTGGTCAACGTGGCATGGCTGCCGCGTGCTCGCTGACGAGCTCGTACAAGCGCGCGGGGTCGCCCAGCCGGCGGATCCCTGCTGGTCCTACGGAGACGTCCCTCGGATCCAGCGTGGCAGGGGCCTGGAGCGAGGGTACGTTCCGGCCGGCGCGGTCAACCATGACGAGCGCGGTGGCGGTGAAGCCCTCCAGCAGGGACCTGAGGATCACGTGGCTTGAGGACAGGTACTGCGCGACCAGCGCATCCACGAAGCCGACGAACACGTCGAGGTCGATCGCATAGTCGTCGGCGCGCATGGGGCCGATCCCGGTCGGTACGTCGACCAGCTCAGCGACCGCCTCACTGGTACGGACGAACAACTCGGCCACTCGGTTGGAAGGGTTCCACAGGACGAGGTCGCCCACCTGAAAGTACTGACTCATGGCACCATGATCACGGTTTGGCGATCAGCTGTCCGACCCGCCCGTCGATGCATCGTCGGCCGAGGCGGCCCTGCCGGGACCCGTGGCAGGCCGGGACGTCACGCCACGCGTTCCGCCCCGTACCCGCCACGGATCCCCTCACCGCGAACCCTGTCCGGCCACTCCTCAGCCGGTGATGTGCATGATCGCGTCGGCTGCGTCGACGGTCGCCTGGTCGAGCGGGAAATAGCCCTGCCGCGGGGTGGTGTCCGTCCGCGTGCGAGCCGAGGGCACTTCGGTGGCCGGGATCAGCCCCCAGCCGGTGATGCGGCGTTGCAGGGCACCCTCGAAGGTGTCCGGCTCCGGCTCGCCCAGCTGGAGAACCTCACTGCGCCCGAGACTGGCCGCGATGAAGGCGTAGCTCTCGACCCGCAGCGAGTCGACGATGGCCCCGGCGCCGAACCAACTGGCGCCCATGTCTCCCCCGCTCCAGGCGCTCCCGTTTCGTTGCAGGTGCAGGTTGTGGGCGGAGAGCATCGTCGGGCCGCGCCCCGCCTCGACGCTGCGGATGTCGAGCAGGTTGCGCGCCATCAACGTGTCCCGTGTGGCCAGCAGGAGGCCGATCCGATCGCTCTGCCCGAGGGGTTGCGCCGCCTGCCAGTGGTAGTGGAGCAGGCCGAGGCCGGCATCGAGGTGCGTCCTGGCCCGAAGCCACTCGGCGCGTGAGGTCCTGGCGATCAGCTCCGGCGCGCCGGCGTACAGCCTCGTGAGCAGATCCTCGCCGATCCTTCGCAGCCGCTCGGCTTCGGGCGTGGCGCCCATGGACTTGGCGAAGTCGAGGATCGCCTCAGCACGGCTCCACCGGTGGTCGTCCCCGGCGATGCCCGCGATGTCGAGATCCTCCATCTGGAGATAGTCGCGTGCGTACTCGAAATAGGCTCTGGGACTGGGTGCGCTCGTGTTCTCGGTCGGGGCGTCGAAACCGTGGAAGGTCACGCGCTCCCGCGCCGGCCGGTCCCGGTTGTACTCCCGCATCCAGGCGACCAGCTGCCGATTGGCGTCCAGGGCGCCGAAGTCGTGGGAGAAGCCTTCGCTCATCACCGAGTGCAGACTTCCGGTGCCGTGCAGGACGTAGTCGTTGACCGCGAGCGCGGCCACGCGATCGGTCTCCAGGGCGATCGAACGGAAGCCGAGCTCGACCAGCTGGGCGAAGAGTTCGTTGCGGACCGCGCCGAAGGCGGGCTCCTGGTGGGTCGGCTCGCCCAGGGCGAGAAGGTCACATGGCACGGGCACGAAAGCGCGAATGTCCTGGCTCATGTGGCTCAAACGTACCATTGAAACTTCGGTGGAGACTTTTCGCGAAGGGGCCTGCGTGACCCGGGGGTAAAGTCTCAATCCGTGCGACCATCCGACCTCGCCCGCGAGCACGGACTCTCGACCCAGGCGGTCCGCAACTACGAGCGGGACGGGTTCATCCCGCCCGCTGAGCGCACGCGCAGCGGTTACCGGGTCTACACCGAGGTCCACGCGGCCGCGCTGCGTGCCTATCTGGCGCTCGTCGCGGCATACGGCTACCCGGCCGCCGGCCAGATCATGAACGCGCTGCACGACGGCGCGCTCGACGACGCGCTGATCGTCATCGACCGCGGCCACAGCCAGCTGCTGCGCGACCGGGACACGCTCGACGCGGTCCGGACGGCGATCGGGGACCTGCCCCCGGGGCCCGACAACACCGCGGGCTCCGGTGTGTGGAGCATCGGCGACCTCGCGCGCCGGCTGCGCGTCACCCCGGCCACCGTGCGCAAATGGGAGAGCGCCGGCATCCTCGCCCCCGCCCGCGATCCGGCCACCGGTCACCGGGTGTACCGCGCGGTTGACACCCGCGACGCCGAGCTGGCCCACCTGCTGCGGCGCGGAGGATACCCACTGGACCGGATAGCGGTCGTGGTCCAGCAGGTCCGCACGGCCGGCGGCACGGAGACGCTCTCCCGCGCCCTGGACGACTGGCAGCGGCGGCTCACCGCGCGTGGCGTCGCCATGCTCGACGCCGCCTCCCGGCTCAGCCGTTATCTGAGCGTCGCGGCGATTGCCTGAACCCGGCGTCGACGGCCGCGCCGCCGGCGGTCAGGATCGGCACGGGAAGCTGCTCTTCACGCAGGTCACCCCGGTGTTGTACGCGTCGTTGAAGTGGGTGTAGTAGCCGTCGTAGAGCGGGTGGACGCTGCCGCTCTCGGGGGCCATCTTCACGAAGATCTCGTCGTTCTCGTTCAGCGCGTCCTGGGTCCAGTTCTGCGATCCGGTGTAGACGCGGTACTGGTAGGCGCTGCCGTACCTGCCGTAGGCCACGAAGAACTTGTCGTGCACCTTGTCCTTGCGCCGGATGGACACGCCGGCGTCGAGCAGCTCGTTGTAGACCGACTGACTCATCGCGATGCCGCCCTCGGCGTTCGTACCGATCACCATCCAGACCTTGCACCCCGCAGCGCGGAACCGGCTGACCAGGCTGACGATCTGCGGGCGTCCGGTGGTCACCGCCGCCATGCCCACGCGGAGTCGGCAGTTGGCGTCCGGGGTGAGGTCGTTGAGCCGGGTGGCGATGGTGTCGGTCTGCCCCACCCCCTCGGGTGACCCGTACGCGTCGGCCGCGGCCGCCTGGTAGTAGCCCCGGCCGGACGCGGAGTCGTAGTAGTCGTTGCCGCTGTAGTGCCGCCGGTTCCACATGTCGGTGAAGTTCGCGTTGAGGCCGGCGGCGAGCGCCGCGTCGCCGTAGACGGTGATGGCGTTGTTGAAGGCGTCCGGGCCGGTGGCGTACGTGAGGTTGCTCGACCCGAACCAGACGACGTTGCCGCGGGCGACGCCGTTCGGGTCGGTGGTGTGGGAGAAGGTGACCAGCTTGGTGTGCATGTCGCCCGCGGCACTGGTGCTGATGCAGCCGTGACCGCCGCTGCTGTTCAGGCAGAACTGGTGGTTGACCAGCTGCTTGATCTTCGTGATGGCGGGGTCGGTCGAGGTCGCGTTCTTGCCGTCGAGGAGCACCAGCACGGTCACGCCGCGGGTCTGGGCCCGCACCAGCGCGTCGGCCACCGAGTCGACGCTGAGGGAGTGGATGGCCGCCCGGATGGTGGCCCCGGCGGGCGTGGCGTCGATCAGCCGCTGCAACTCGGTCAGGATGGTGTAGTCGCGTCCGGCGGTCGGGTCGGTGAAGTGCGCCCACACCGGGTAGCCGGCCAGGGTGGCCGAGGTCGCGGACACGGCCGCCGATGCCGCCGGCACGCCGCCCGGAGACACCGCGAGCGACCCCGCGAGCAGAGAGCACACCAGCGTGCGACGGACCGCGGCACCCACCCGACTCATCCTCATGGATAGGCATCGTTGAAGGAAAGTTTACGCCTGTCAATGCCTCGCGGAACGATTCTTCGCCCGCACGGTCCACCGGCCGCCGCCCTGGTCGGCGGCGGCCGGTGCGCCCGCGTCACTTCCTCGGCAGCAGCTGGATGATCGCGGCCAGCGCCAGCTCCAGCGCGATGAGCGCGACCAGCCCGGCCCGGAACCCGCCGGTCAGATCCGCGGCCTGGTAGAAGACGATGCCGATCAGGGCCACCCCGACCGCGTTGCCGGTCTGGTTCACCGCGGCGAGCACCCCGGCGGCGGCGCCGGTGTGCTGAGGGCTGATCCGGGCCAGCACGGTGGCGGTGAGCGGGGCGAGCGCGATGCCCATGCCGATGCCGTCCACGGCCAGCCCCGGCACGAGCCAGCCGGTCCCGTGCCCGGCCGCCTGCCACATGCCGTACAGGCCGACCGCCATCACCAGCGCGCCGACGCTGACCACCTGACGACCGAGCCGGGCCGCGATCCGGTGGGCGTACGTCGAGGTGGCCAGGTAGCCGGCGCCGATGGCCATGAAGACGACTCCCGACTCCAGCGCCGACAGGCCCCGCTCGACCTGGAGGTAGAGCGCCAGGACGAGGAAGAACGACGCCTGCCCCATCCAGAAGACCTGGGTCGCCGCCAGCCCCACCGAGAACGCCCGCTCCCGGAACAACGTCAGGTCCACCAGGGGCTGCGCGCTGCGCCGCTGGGTCGCCACGAAGAGCGCGAACAGCGGCACCGAGGCGGCCAGGCTCCACCACGTCCAGGCCGGCCAGCCCTGCTCACGCCCCTCCACCAGCGGCAGCACCAGCGCCACCAGCGCCGCGCTGGCCAGGACCACGCCGGCCAGGTCGAGCCGGGTCGCCGGCTGGCGGGACTCCGGCACCCGGCGGAGGAGGGCCAGCGCGGCCACCCCGATCGGCAGGTTGATCAGGAAACACAGCCGCCAGTCCAGGCCGAACAGGTCCGCCCGGATCAGCAGGCCGCCGATCAACTGGCCGAAGACGGCGCCCAGGCCCATGGTCAGGCCGTACCGGGCGAACGCCTTCGGCTGCTCGGCGGGCGCGACGCTCGTGCGCACGATGGCCAGCACCTGCGGCATGAGCAGCGCCGCCGCCAGCCCTTGCAGCACCCGGGCGCCGATCAGGACGCCCGGGGTGGGCGCCAGCCCGCAGAGCACCGAGGCCGCGGTGAACAGCGCCACGCCGAGGCCGAAGATCCGGCGGCGGCCGTACCGGTCGCCCAGCCGGCCGCCGGTGATCAGGCCGGCGGCCACCGCGAGCACGTAGCCGGCGACCACCCATTCCAGCGCGGCCGGGCCGGCCCGCAGGTCGCGTTGCATCGCCGGCAGGGCCACGTTGACGATGAACGCGTCGATCGCGGTCATGAACGTCGAGGTCAGCAGCACCGGCAGGAAGGCGCCGGGCCGTGCGGCCGGGGCGGTGACCGGCCCCGGCCGCGCGGTCAGGACGGTCACGCCGGCACCCGGTCCAGGAAGCCGTGCACGGTGGCGATCCGGCCGTCGGCGACGACCGCGACGTCGAAGCCGACGGCGACCGGCTCACCGCCGCGCGGGCCGAGGTGCCAGGTGAACCGGGCCAGGTCGTGGTGCGCGTCGACCGGGCCGGCGAGCGTGAACTCCAGGCCGGCGAACTGCTGCTGCACGGCGGCGATCAGCCCGTCGATCTGATCGCGTCCGGCGACGGCGGCCAGCGGGTCGGTGTACGTCCCGTCGGCGGCCCAGACCTCGTCGATGAGGGCCCGGCGGGCGGCGGGGTCGGTGGTGTTCCAGGCGGCGAGGTACTTCTCGATCAGTTCCATGGCCACGACGCTAGGGAGGATCCGGCGCCCGGGAATCGGTAGCGCTTAGGTACCCGGTACCTGTGTAGGGTGCGGGGATGTTGCACGGCCGCGCCGCAGAGCAGGACCGGATCGCGGCCCTGGTGGCGCGGGCCCGAGTGGGCGAGAGCGCCGCGCTGGTGCTGCGCGGCGGGCCGGGAATAGGCAAGACCGCGCTGCTGGACTGGGCCGCCGAACGGACGGCGCCGGCCGGCCACCCGCTGCGCGTGCTGCGCGCCAGCGCCGCCGAGTTCGAGGCCGAGCTGCCGTTCGCCGGGCTGAGCCAGCTCGTGCGCCCCGCCCTCGACCGCCTCGACCGGCTGCCCGCACCGCAGCGGCAGGTGCTCGCCGCCGTGTTCGGGCTCGGCGGCGGCGCCCCGGCGGACCGGCTGCTGGTGGGGCTCGCGGTGCTGTCGCTCCTGGCGGACCTGGCCGACGACGGCCCGCTGCTCTGCCTGGTCGACGACGCGCACTGGCTGGACACCGTCTCCGCCGAGGCGCTGCTGTTCGCCGCGCGCCGGCTGCACGCCGAGGGTGTCGTGATGATCTTCGCGGCCCGGGACGGGATGTTTCCCGCGCCGGGCCTGCCCGACCTCACCGTGGGCGCGCTCGCGCCGGCCGACGCCGTCCGGCTGCTCGACCCGGGGCTGCCTCCGGAGGTACGGATGCGGGTGCTCGGCGAGGCGCAGGGCAACCCGCTCGCGCTGATCGAGCTGCCCCGCGTGGTCCGGGCCGGCGACGCCGGCGGTCCGCTGCCGCTCACCGACCGGTTGCAGGCGGCGTTCCACGGCCAGGTCGACCGCCTGCCCGCCGGCGCCCGGACGTTGCTGCTCGTCGCCGCCGTCGAGGACACCGGGGACCTGGACGTGCTGCTGCGCGCCGCCGCTCCGCTCGGTGGCGGCCCGGCGGACCTGCGGCCGGCGGAGGAGGCCCGGCTCGTCGAGGTAACCGGTCGCCGGCTGCGGTTCCGCCACCCGCTGGTCCGGGCCGCGGTGCACGCCGCCGCGACGTACGCGGAGCGGCTCGCCGTGCACCGCGCGCTCGCGGGTGCGCTCACCACGCCCGACACGGCCGACCGGCGGGCCTGGCATCTCGCGGCGGCCACCACCGGACCGGACGAGCAGGTGGCCGCCACCCTGGAACGCACCGCCGAGCAGGCCCGCGGGCGCAGCGGCTACGGCGCGGCGCTGGCCGCGTTCGAGCGGGCCGCCGAACTGAGCGGGGACGCGTCCGCCAAGGCCCGCCGGCTGCTGCTGGCCGCGGACAGCGGCCTGCAGTCCGGGCACCTCGCCGACGCGGTCCGGCTCGCCGAGCGGGCCGCCGGCCTGGTGAACGAGCCGGTCTTCCACGCCCGCGTCGCCTGGGTCGAGGGGCACGCCTGGTTCTGGCAGGGCGGCCACCAGACCGCGTACGACCTGATGACCCAGGGCGCGACGCTCGACCCGGGACAGCGGGACGCGTTGCTGGTGGCGGCGTTCCACCCGGCCTGGTACCTCGGTGAGCCGCACCTGGGCGCCTGCCTCGACCAGCTCGCGACGCTCGACCACCCGGTGGCCCGTTACCAGGTCGCCGCGGTCCGGGGCCGGCCGCTGCCGTTGGCCGCGGTCGCCGCGCAGGTGGGCGCCGAGCCGCGCGACCGGGTGCAGCTCTGCGGGCTCGGCTTCGTCGCCGGGCAGGACGCCGAGACGTACGAGCTGGCCGCCGGCCTGGTCGCCCGCTGCCGGGCGGAGGGGATCCTCGGGCTGCTGCCCACGCTGCTGTTCTTCCTGGCCGAGGCGGAGTTCTTCCACGGCCGGCACCGGGACGCCGCGGTCAGCCTCGACGAGGCGGTCCGGGTGGCCCGCGACGGTGGTCAGCCGCTCTGGGTCAGCCAGTTGCTCGCCGTGCAGGCGGTGCTGGCCGCGGTGGCCGGCGACGAGGCGCGCTGCCGGGAGCTGGTGGCCTCGGCGCTGGAGGGCGTCACGGCGGGCGCCGAGGCCGCCGGTCGGGCGTGGACGCTGTGGGCGCTGGGCCTGCTCGACCTCGGCCAGGGCCGGGCCGAGTCCGCCGTGGCCCGGCTCGCGGCCCTGCAGGAGAACCCGTACGCCCACCAGGTCTGCGCGTACCGGAGCGTGCCCGACCTGGTGGAGGCGGCCGTCCGGGCCGGGGTGCCCGAGCGGGCCGAGCAGGCGTACGCCCGCTTCTCGGCCTGGTCGGAGCGGGTGGATCAGCCCTGGGCGACGGCCGTGGCGTACCGCTGCCGGGCGCTGCTCTCCGGCGACGAGCAGGATTACTTGCTCGCCCTGAAGGTCGGCGGCCGCCCGTTCGAGCAGGCCCGCACCGAGCTGCTGTACGGCGAGTGGTTACGCCGCGCCCGGCGCAAGGCCGACGCCCGCGGCCGGCTGCACCACGCCCTGCACACGTTCGACCAATTGGGTGCGGCGCCGTGGGCGGCGCGGGCGCGCGGTGAGCTGGAGGCCACCGGCCTGCGCGCCCCGCAACCCGCCGCGTCGGCCGCCGCGGAACTCACCCCGCAGGAGCTGCAGATCGCCCGGCTCGCCGGCACGGGGCTGTCCAACCGGGACATCGCCGCGCAGCTCTTCCTCAGCCCCAAGACGGTCGCGTACCACCTGTACAAGGCGTACCCGAAGCTGGGCGTCGCCGGCCGCACGGAGCTGGCCGCCCTGGCGTTGTAGGCGGCCTCGGCGGGACGGGTGACGGCCGGCGGGGTGCACGGTGACCCCGCGACGTGGCCGGGGCCGGACAGCCTACGGGAGGTCGACGAGCTGCGGTGGCACCTCGCAGGTGAGCCCCACCGAGTTCATCCGGTCGGGGAGCGGCTCGCCGTCGGCGGTCGGCACCACGAAGTGCGGGCGGCGGCCGGCGGCAAGGTCGGCGGCATACCGCTCGCGGGCCTCGACGAGGGTCTCCCAGTCGGCCAGCCACGCGTCAGTCGGTCGGTCGTCCGCCAGCAGGTCGCGGTCCAGGTCGCGCACCTGCGCCACCATCGCGGTCACCGCGGCGTTCTGCGCCCGGATCGCGCGCACCTGCGCGTCGACGGGGGCGCCGGGAGGTGCGGCCTTCGACGCCACGGTGGCATGCATCGTGGCGCAGGCGCTCTCCGCCACGTCGCTGACCGGCGGGTTGTCGATCAACTCGGGCCGGTCGTGGTTCGCGTACGTCCAGAGACCGGCGCAGAACACGACGACGCCCCCGACCGCGATCACGGCGACGAGGACGGCGCCGAGGACCCACCACCCCGCGCTGCCTCGCCGCGACGGGGCGGGCCGGGCGCCGGGGTAGGGCGGGGGTATGGGCGGGTGGCTCACGCCTGCATCGTGTCGTCCCTGTCAAGCGCCGCCGTCGGCCCGATCCGTCCCAGTGCGCGAACTGACACAGTTCGGGTCCTGGTCCAGCCGGCCTGTCGGCCGTGTTGGTGCAACGATGGCAGGCGTGGGAACTGCGAAAACTACAACGCCTGCCATCTCGCCGCTAGCCGGCGAGCCCATCAAACGTGCCGATGCCGAGCGGCTCGCCGGAGTCTTGAAGGCAATCGCCGACCCGGCCCGGCTGCGACTGCTCAGTCTGATCCAGTCCGCTCCGGAGGGGGAGGCGTCGGTGACTGACCTCACCGCGCCGCTCGGGCTCTCCCAGCCGACCGTGAGTCATCATCTTCGGATCCTCACCGAGGCCGGCCTGCTCGAGCGCGAGAAGCGGGGCGTCTGGGCGTACTACCGCCTGGTGCCGTCCGCGATCTCGGCGATCGCCGACCTGTTGACGCCGCCCCGCAAGCGGCCGACCAAAAAGGCTCGCTGAGCGGGCGCACTCCGGTCCACGCCGCCGGCCTGGCGGCGTAGGTCGGCTTTGGCCGGATTCGTTCCCACGGGGTCACCCAGCGTACGGGTGACCGCTACCGTGGTGTACGTCGTCAACCCCGGACGCGGGGTGCTACCGCCCGCGCCGAGCGGAGCGAGGTGCCGGCATGAGTGACCCGAGTACCGCGTCGATCGTCTCCACCCCGCCCGCCACCATGCCGACCGAGGCCGGTTCCGGCGCGCCCACCGACGCCGGTCTGCCGGAGTCGGCCCGGCGGCAGCAGCCGCGCGGCCTGCTCGGTGACGCCTGGCGGGACCTGCGCGGCAAGCCGCTGTTCTGGATCTCGGCGTCGTTCATTCTGGTGTTCCTGCTGATGGCCGTGTTTCCGTCCCTGTTCACCAGCGGCGACGCGGTCAACGGCGACCTGGCCCGCAGCCGCGTCGAGCCGTCGGGCGACGCCTGGTTCGGCTACGACGTGCAGGGCCGCGACGTCTACGCCCGGACCATCTACGGCGCCCGCGCCTCGATCGTGGTGGCCGTGCTCTCCACGCTGTGCACCCTGCTGATCGGTGGGGCGATGGGCATCATCGCCGGCTACCGCGGTGGCTGGGTGGACTCGCTGCTCTCCCGGATCGCGGACATCTTCTTCGGCCTGCCGTTCGTGCTCGGCTCGATCGTCATCCTCACCACGTTCAACGGCTCGGGCAGCGACAACAACGAGTGGCAGATCATGGGCCTGGTCATCATCTCCATGGTGGTGCTCATGTGGCCGGTGGTGATGCGGCTGATGCGCTCCTCGGTGCTCGCCACCAAGGAGGCCGACTACATCGTCGCCGCACGGGCGCTGGGTGCCGGCACCGGCCGGATCATCCTCAAGCACCTGCTGCCGAACTGCCTGGCTCCGCTGCTGGTCTACGGCACGATCATGGTCGGGTCGTTCATCGGCGCGGAGGCCACGCTGTCCTTCCTGGGCATCGGCCTGAAGAGCCCGGTGGTCTCCTGGGGCATCATGATCAGCGAGGCGCAGAACTACATCCGGGTCTCGCCGTTCCTGCTGTTCTTCCCCGCCGCGTTCCTCGTCGCCGCCGTGCTGAGCTTCGTCATGCTCGGCGAGGCGGTCCGCGAGGCCCTCGACCCGAAGCTACGCTGACCGCTCCCGACAGCGCGGTCGTCGGTCACTTCCGCCGGGCCCGGGCGGTGGCCCGGGCGTTGGCCTTCTCGATGGCCCGGACCAGCTCGTCCCGGTCCAGATTCTGCGGATCGTCGACGCCGACCCGGCGGGCCACGTCCTCGAGGTGCCCGGTGCTGGCGTTGGCGTCGACCCCCTGGGCGGTCGGGCGGGTCCGCTCGCGGGAGGCCGGGGTGCCCAGCGCCGCCTGCGGGTCCGACGGCCCCTTGTGTTCCTTGGGCTCCCAGTGGTCGCCGACCTTCTCGTGGGTGTGCTTCAGCGACGCGAACGCCGTGCGGTGCGCCCGCTCCCCGTCGCCGTAGCTCTCCTCGGCCGCCTCCAGCGTCTTCTTGTACGTGCGGACCGCCTTGTCGTCCGAGCGCGCGACGGTCGACGGCACATCGTCGCGCATCTGCTCGGCCTGCTCGTGTTTGTCCGGCATGGCACCCCTCGCTTCCGGTCCTGGTTACCGGCCCAGTTCGTCCCGGGCGGCGTGGGTGCCGGCCGGGACCACCCGGGAGGCGGTCGACGACACCCTGTCCCGCACCTCGTCAGCGAGCCGGGCTGAAGGGCCACCTGCCACACGCAGCTGCTCCAGCCCCATCCGACCGAAAACCGCCGCGGTGGCCAGGTAGCCCGCGGTGAGGCCCGCGGAAGCCAGCCGGCGAGGCAGGAACGCCTCCAGCATCCGCAGGACCGTGGTGGACGCGGCACCGGCGCCCAGGACCAGGCAACCGCCCGCGGCAGCCAGCAGCACGATCCCCAGCCCGGCCGGTCGAGCCGCCTCGGTCAGCTGCCCGCGGACGGCGTGGATCTCCTCGCGGACGACGTCCGCCACGTCCTGCGCCAGACGGTCCGTCGGGCTGCCGCTACGCCCACCCCGGCCCGAATACCCGATCGCGTCGCTCATGCGCGCCTCCCCCTGAGCTGGTGCACGGGCCCTGCGGGTACCCGGAGGGGCGGGCCGCACACCGCAGCGACCGCCTTTCCTCCATCGCCCGGCAACCTTCGCGCAGGGCTGATGGGTGCCAGGTGCCGCGCGGTCCGCAGCTCACGGTGACCGGCGCCTGTCCGGAGGCGCGCCTACCGGTCCGGTACGCCGTCCAACCGGACGCAGCAGGCGCCGGGACGTGGCGCGAGCCGGGGCAGCAGGTCGGCACGGCCGGCAGCGTCGACCATGCCGGCGAGGAACGCGTGGTTGAGCCCGCACACCAGGGCGGTCTGCCGGCTGGCGAGGGCGTGGAACGGACAGTTGCGCAGCAGCACATGGTCGTTGAGCGTCTCGGGTTCGAAGCCGAGACCGTCGAGCACGGCGACGAGGTCCTCGCCGGCGTCGCGTACCCGTGCTCCGATCTCCCGGCCCCGCTGCCGGGCGTGCCGCCGTGCCGCCTCGGGGGCGTCGTGCGGGTCGTCGGCGACCGCGTCGGCGAGGATCTCGGCGATGAGTTCGTAGCGCCGCTCGGGAACGGTGATCGCCACGCCGTCGCCCGCCGCCTCGTAGACCTTCGGCGTCCGGCCACGCCCGCGGGGCTGGTCGGCCGGTGTCTCGTAGCGGGCCCGCAGCAGCCCGGACTCGACGAGCTTGTCGAGGTGGAACGCGGTGAGGTTGCGCGACATGCCGTGCGCCTCGGCCGCCTCCTCCCGGGTGACGGGGTGGTCGGCCCGGCACACGTAGTCGTACAGCGCCCGTCGGGACCGGTCGACGAGCGCGGCCATCGCGCTCCAGCGCTCCCCCGTGCTCACGGCTCCGAGATTATCACCAGCATTCGCTATTGAAATTCTGGGCGCGCTGGGGCAGCATGATCGATAACACCAATGAGCGTTGGTGGAAATCCCCTTCGGGGTCCCGTGCGACCGATCGGGCCGGGCATCCGGGCTTCCCCAGCGAAGACAAGGAGAGCTGCTGATGGGCATCGCCGCACTGCACGTGCAGCACCAGCGCCCCCGCCGCGACCCGGCCGCCGCCGAACGGGCGGCGGCGGAGTTCCTGGCCGCGCTCGGCGTGGACCTCTCCGCCGACGGGCTCGCCGACACCCCGGGCCGGATGGCCCGCGCCTACGCCGAGCTGCTCACCCCGCGCGAGTTCCAGCTGACCACCTTCGACAACGACGAGGGCTACGACGAGCTGGTGCTGGCCCGGGCCATCCCGATCCGATCGGTCTGCGAACACCACCTGCTGCCGTTCGTCGGCGTCGCCCACGTCGGCTACCTGCCCGGCGAACGCATCCTCGGGCTGTCCAAACTGGCCCGGGTCGTCGAGCTGTTCGCCCACGGCCCGCAGGTCCAGGAGCGCCTGACCAAACAGATCGCCGACTGGCTGACCAGCCACCTGCGCCCGCGCGGGGTCGGTGTGGTCATCGAAGCGGAACACCTCTGCATGACGCTGCGCGGCGTCCAGGCCGTCGGCAGCAGCACCATCACCTCGACCCTGCTCGGCACCCTGCGCGACGACCACCGCTCGCGCGCCGAGTTCTTCACCCTGGCCGGGGTCGGCCCCCGCTGATCGACGTACCCCGAAAGGAGCTGGACCGATGTCGAAAACCGGCACGTTCGTGATCGTGGGCGCCGGGCTCGCCGGCGCGCGGGCCGCGCAGACGCTGCGGGAGGAGGGCTTCGACGGCGGCGTCGTCGTGATCGGCGACGAGCCCGAGCGACCGTACGAGCGGCCACCACTGTCCAAGGGCCTGCTGACCGGCGGCGCCGAACCCGACAGCGTGTACGTGCACGAGGCCGGGTGGTACGCCGAGCACGACGTCGACCTGCGCACCGCCGCCCGCGCCGTCGCCGTCGACCGGTCCGTCGGGGAGGTCCGGCTCGCCGACGGCCAGCACATCCGGTACGACAAGCTGCTGCTGACCACCGGCGCCACGCCCCGCGACCTCGCGGCGCCCGGCGTCGGCCTGGACGGGGTGCTGCGGCTGCGTACCCTTGCCGACAGCCGCCGCATCGGCGCGGCGCTGGTCGACGGCGCGCACATCGTGATCGTCGGAGCGGGGTGGATCGGCCTGGAGGTCGCCGCCGCCGCCCGGCAGCGCGGCGCCACCGTCGACGTCGTCGAGACGGCCGCGCTGCCGCTGCGCCGGGTGCTCGGCGACGAGATCGCCCGGGTGTTCGCCAACCTGCACCGGGACCACGGCGTCACGTTCCACTTCGACGCCGAGGTCCGCGAGATCCGCGGCACCGGTCGCGTCTCCTCGGTCCTCCTGGCCGACGGCACCGACCTGCCCGCCGACGCCGTGGTGGTGGCCGTGGGCGTACGGCCGAACACCGAACTGGCGACGGCGGCCGGCCTCGCCGTCGAGAACGGAATCCTCGTCGACTCCTCCCTGCGCACCGCCGACCCGGACATCCACGCCGCCGGTGACGTGGCCAACGCCTACCACCGCGTGTTGCGCCGGCGCCTGCGCGTCGAGCACTGGGCCACCGCGCTCCACGGCGGCGCCGCGGCGGCCCGATCCATGCTCGGACAGGAAGTCAGCCACGACGACCTGCCCTACTTCTACACCGACCAGTACGACCTGGGCATGGAGTACGTCGGACACGCCCCGCCCGGGGCGTTCGACCGGGTCGTCGTCCGCGGCGACGTCGCCAAGCGCGAGTTCATCGCCTTCTGGACCGCCGACGGGCGGGTGCTGGCCGGCATGAACGTCAACGTGTGGGACGTCGTCCCGTCGATCCGGCGGCTCGTCGCGGCGGCTCACCCGGTCGACCTCGCCCGACTGGCCGACCCCGACGTGCCGCTCGACGAGCTGCAGCCGCCACCGGCGGCCGCACCCCGGATCTCGCCGGAATGACAACGTCCGTCGTCCACGCCGAAGGTCGGTCGCCGGCGCGCCGATTGCCGGCAGGCGCTCGGCGTCCTACCCGCGTCGAGCCCGCAGCATCCGGCGCAGCTCGTCGACGCGCTCCCGCACGTTCTTCGACACCAGGGCGCTGACGCCCGCGCGATCCGCCGTCTCCTCTAGCCGGTCGGCCACCGACCCGTCCACCCCGACCGCCGGGAACATCCCCGACGACAACACCAGCGCCCACAGCATGCCGCCCTCGTGCATCGAGGGCACCGCCGCGATGTAGGCGTCCGCGAAGGGACGGAGCACGTCTCCCGCTGACGGGCGCCAGAAGGCACGACCCGCCTCCCGCATCATCCCCGCAGGCACCCGCCGCTGCTCGACCAGCGTCTCCCAGGCTGCCTGCTTGGCCTCTGGAGTGGGTTGCGCCGCCCGCACCAGCAGGGCCTTGATCCAGGCGTCGGGATTGGGGTCCGCGCGCTCCAGGGCGTCGACCTCGGCCAGATCGACCCTCCCGAGTTCGGCCAGCCGGGACAACCTTCGCCACCTCAGGTCCGGCGTGGTCGCCCGCTCCTCGAGCTGCGACAACTGCTGCGGCGTGGTGGCGGTCCGGGCCAGCGTTCGCAGCGCGACCTGCTCCCGGGCCGGATCAGCGGCCAGGGCGAGACAGGCGTCCGCGATCGAGGCGAGCAGCGCGTTCCGGGCGCTGTCCGGCGACCAGTACTCCCCCGCCCGCACCGCGAGCGTCAACAGCGGCTCCAGAACCGCGTCCGTCGACTCCCGCAGCAGCGCCCCGGTGGCACAGCGAACGAAGTCCTCGGTGGTGACCTCCCCGGTGGTGAGCATGTCCCAGACCGTGGTCACCGCCAGCATCCGCGCCATCGCGGTCGGAAGTACGCCGGAGCGGTCGACCAGGGTGCGGAGGGCCGAGGGCTCCGGCCGGACCGAGGCGAACGTCAGGTCGTCGTCGTTGAGCAGAACGAGATCCGCCTGGTCGAGCGAGAGCGGGGTGAGCTCTCCGCGGACCTCCACGGGGACGGACCCGCGGAGCGTGAAGGCGTCCTCCCGGCGGTCGTACAGCCCGATCCGCAGCACATGCGGTCGCGGCTCGGCCCGGTCGGGTCCGACCGCACGGAGTGCCACGGTGTCGCCATGGCGCTCCAGCGTGAGCCGGTCGGTCCCCGAGGTCTCCAGCCAGGTCTTGCGCCAGGACGCCAGGTCGCGCCCGCTCACGCTCTCGAGTTCCGCGAAGAGGTCCTCCAGCGTGGCATTCCCCCAGACGTGCTTGCGGAAGTACGCCCGCAGCCCCTCGACGAACCGGTCTTCACCGACGTACGCGACGAGCTGCTTGAGCACGCTCGCACCCTTGGGATAGGTGATCGCGTCGAAGGTGGCGGCGGCCGCGTCGGTGTCGGCGATCGGCTGCCTGATCGGATGCGTGGTCGGGGCCTTGTCGGCGAGGTAGGCGGACTGCTTGTCGTTCGCGAGGAACGTGGTCCAGATGCCGGTGAACTCCGTGGCGTTCGCCGCGGACCAGGCACAGGCCCAGTCGGCGAAGGACTCGTTGAGCCACAGGTCGTCCCACCAACGCATCGTCACCATGTCGCCGAACCACATGTGCGCCATCTCGTGCAGCAGGACCTGGGCCCGCAGCTGCCGCTCCACGAACGTGGGCGGCTCCCGGTAGACGAAGACGTCCGACCACGTCACGCAGCCGTAGTTCTCCATGGCACCGCCGAACTCGGGCATGAACACCTGGTCGTAGCGGCGCTGCGGGAACGGCAACATGAACCGCTCCCCGTAGAAGGCCAGCCCTGCCGCCGTGATGGCGAACAACTCCTCCGCGTCCCGCTCGAGCATCGACGCCAGCGACCTGCGCGCGTACAGGCCCAGGTCGTAGCCGCCTCGCGACGCGCGCAGCTCGTGGAGCGGTCCAGCGTTGACGACCGGGATGTACGTCGACATCGGTGGCGTGTCCGGGAAGGCCCAGGTCCGGGCACCGTCCGACGGTTCACTCACCGTGGCGTCACCGGAGTTGCTCAGCACCGTCCAGTCGGCCGGCGCGGTGACGGTGATCGCGAAGGGCGCCTTCAGGTCGGGCTGGTCGAAGCAGGCCCAGGCCCGGCGGGCGTCGTCGGGCTCGAAGGTCGTCCAGACGTAGACCAGGCCATCCGACGGGTCGACCGCACGGTGCACCCCCGACCCACGGTCGGTCTGGCGCTGCACGGACGTGACGACGAGAGTGTTCCGCCCGGTCAAGCCGGCCAGGACGATGCGGCCGTCCCGGACGCTGTCCGGGCCGATCGACTCGCCGTTGAGCGTGGCCGCTTCGACCTCGGCGACACAGTCGACAAACGTCTCCGAGCCGGGCGTCCGGCAGCGAAAGGTGATTCTCGAGGTCGCGCGGAACTCATCCCCCGTCAGCATGCCGGTGAGGTCGACGTCGACGTCGTACCTCTCGACCTCGAGCAGCGCGGCACGTTCGCGCGCCTCATCCTGCGTCAGACTGGCTGCTGCCCCCGCCATGTTGTGCCCCTCTCGCGTCCTCGATCGCCCAAACGCTATGGCGCGGCGAGGATGCCTGTCGAGGCCGTTTGTCCCGGGGCAGAACCGCTCGCTCCGTGTGGGACGCCACGGAGGGGCTTGGCCGGCCGTCTGCGCAGCGCCCACTCGACGACGGCCAGGTTGATCACCCAGCCGGCCGTCATCAGCAGCACCCGCACGAGCCCGCCCGGCTGACCGGCCAGCAGCATCCAGGGCAGGTGGGTCAGCACCTGGGTGCCCGCGCCGAGTCCGATTGCGTAGCCGCGGGCCATCCAGGCGCGGTGGCGGGCGATGTCCCGACCCCGGACGGCGGCGACGCCGAGGACGATGCAACAGACCATGGCCGTGCCGAAGACGAGCCGGATCGGGGTCACCAGCACGTCGTCGGCGGGCGGTCGCGGATAGAACAGCGCCATCCACAGGCCCGACAGGGCGGCGGCGAGCCCGCAGGGGATCAGCAACCGGCCGGTGGTGCGGTGCCAGCCGGGCCGGCGGCGGCGGAGGTTCGGGGCGAACTGGAACGCGCCCAGGAGGCAGTACAGGCTGGCGCCGATGATGTGCACCAGCACGGGTGCGGGCGAGGCGAAGAACCGGGCGTTGTCCGGGGTGACCGTCGCACCGCCGGCCAGCTCGGCGGTGCGGGCGGCACCGGCGATCACGGGAACGGCGCTGAGCATGATCAGGCCGACGGGTACCAGCCATTCTCGTCTGGCCGAAGTGGTCACGGCACGTCCCTTCGTCTTCTGGTCCTCGGCGCAGTTGGCGACACCGCCCCCGGCGAGCAGGTGTACGGCGTACACCTACGACGAGAGTAGGGTGTACGCCGTACACCGTCAAGGGCGCCACCGTGTCGCAACCGCTTCAAGGGAGGGGCGACGGCCATGGCCCAGCGGATGGATGCGCCGGCCGGCCGGCTGCTCACCAGACAACCGGCCGGCCGGCACTCCTGCTCCCCTCTCGACGGTGCGCGTGCTACGAGCCGGGGCGCCGCCCACCGCCGGCACCCACCGGTTCGATCGCCTGCCGGAACTCCTTCGGAAGCTGGGCCACCGCGTTCTCGAACTCGTCGCGGGTGACGGCCTCACGCAGCGTGGTGAGCACCGCGCCGACGCCGGCATCGGCGAGCGCACGGTCGACCTCCGGGCGATCCGCCACCCGCTGCACGAAATCGTCGAACCCGAGCGACGCCTTGACCTGGTCCTGTCTGAGCGGTTTGCGCAGGCAGTCGTCAAGCCCGCCGGGAAGCTGGTAGGCAAGGTTCTCGGCCTGGCCGGCACTGATCCGATCTGCCAATGCCTCCAACGTCGCGCGGGTGACGGTGGCCGCCTGATCGGTGGACACCTTCGCCCGCGTGGCCACTGCATTGATGAAGTCCTGGTACTCCAACTGAATCTCCTCCCACCGGATCCGGTCGAACCCCCAGTTACGGAACTCTGACCTCATTCGCGCTCAGGTTCATATCGGCGTGCCTTGCCGACAGCCTCCCGTTAACGGCGGGTGAGCCTGCCTCATCCGGATCAGGTGAGCTGCTGACGAAGCGCCGGATTGACCCGGAAGTGGCGCCTCGCGTGAGCGGCACGCACATTGCGCTGGTGATTCGCCAGCTGGATCTCGGTTAGAGTCCGCGGTGGCCGGCGGCGTCGGCACCGGTCTCAGGGAGTTCTTGCATGAGCACGAGTCCGTCATCAAGGCCCGGCCTTCAGGCAGGGCCGGCGGTGCCCGTTCCCCGGGAGGGCACCACACCGTCGGTCAGCCGTAACGGCAGGCGCGCCGCGACGTATGCGCACCGGGGATCGTCGGGGACGGCGCCGGAGAA
Organism: Micromonospora sp. I033; assembly: GCF_053890995.1. Taxonomy (NCBI): domain Bacteria; kingdom Bacillati; phylum Actinomycetota; class Actinomycetes; order Micromonosporales; family Micromonosporaceae; genus Micromonospora; species Micromonospora sp. I033. The sequence continues at coordinate 46,932 of NZ_JBSSLX010000001.1, forward strand.
CACCGCGGCTGCCTTCGAGCGCGCGATCGCCGGGGGCGCCGACTACGTCGAGACCGACGTGCAGCTCAGCGCCGACGGGGAGCTGGTGATCATCCACGACGTGACGCTCCCCCGCACCACCGACGCCCGGCTGGCATTCGCGGACCGGGCGCCCTGGAACGTGCACGACTTCACCCTCGCCGAGCTGAAGAAGCTTGACGCCGGGGGCTGGTACGAGGCCGAGTTCCGCGGCCAGCAGATCCTCACCTTCGACGAACTGCTCGACCTGGTCGGGGGACGGATCGGCCTGAACCTGGAGCTGAAGTCGCCCGCGGTGAATCCCGGGCTGGCGCGGGCGGTCGTCGCCCGGCTACGCCGGCGTCGGGACTGGATCGAGCCGGGCGCAGGCCGACAGCCGCTGATCGTCGGGTCCTTCGACGAGCCGGCCCTCCGGGACTTCCACACCCAACTGCCCGACGTCCCGGTCTCGCTGATCACCTACGACGTGCCGGCGGGCGGGCGGCTGACGGACCTCGCCGGCTGGATCTTCTCGGTCAACCCGGACATCCGCCGGCTACGGCCCGAGGACGCGGCCCGGGTCATCGAGGCGGGCATGGCCCTGGTGCCGTGGACGGTCGACTCGCCGGAGCTCTGGCGGTGGGCCCTCGACCTCGGCGTCGACGGCATGATCACCAACTACCCGTACGCCCTGCGGGACATGCTGAGCGGCCTCGACCACGTGCCCGGTGCGGCGGGCGTGGTCGTCGAGGACATCAGCTACCACTCCCCCGGCGTGCACGTCGTCCTGCGCAACGTCTCCGACCAGCCGGTGGACGTCAGCGGCTGGTACCTGCGCAACCAGGCGTCCGACCGGATCGTGGTGGGCGACGGCTACGTCATTCCACCCGGCGGGCGGCTGCGGGTGCACACCGGGCCGGGCACCGACGACGCGACCACCTACCACAACGGGCGCACCACCGCGGTCTGGAACGGCACGAGCGGCGACTCCGCCGGGTTGCACCGCGCCGACGGCACCATCGTGGACCTCTACGCCTACATCATCTGAGCGGAAGAGGGGCCGGCTCCGTAGAGCCGGCCCCTCTTCGCCGAGGCGTTCCCTCGGCGGTGGTGCGGTGGTCAGCTGACCGACTTGTTGTAGCTGTCGATCGCGGCCTGCACGCTAGCCGCGGCGTCCTTCATGGCCTGGTCGGCCGGCTTGCTACCGACGATCGCCGCCTCCAGGCCGTCCTCGGCCGCCTTGCGGGCCTGCGGCATCACGCCGAGCAGACAGCCGGCCGAGGCGACCGACGGCGGCAGCGCGTGCAGCTGGTCCACGGCGGTCTTGAACTGCGGGTACTGCGCCACCCAGTCCTTGTCGATCTGCTCGTCGAGCGCCTTGGCGTTGACCGGCACGTACCCGGTGCCGGTGTGCCACTTGGCCTGCTGGTCCGCGCGCACGGCGAACTTCACGAACTCCCAGGCGGCCCGCTTCTCCTTGTCGCTGTGCCCGACGCCGTTGATCCACAGCGAGGCGCCACCGATGATCGGCCCGCCCGTCGCCGAGCTGCTCGCCTTCGGGTACGGCGCGGTGAGCACGGTGAACTTGCCCTTGGCCGCGTCGATGTAGCCACGCATGGCGCCCGTGGACTCCAGGTGCATCGCCACCGTGCCGGCCTTGAAGGCGGCCTGGGCGTCGTCGGTCTTGCGGCCGGTGTTCGTCGCGTAGCCGCCCTTCACCAGGTCGGCCCACCACTGCGCGACGCGCACGCCGGTCTCCTGGTCGAACTGCACCTTCGTGGCGAGGCCCTTGCGGCCGTTGCCGTTGTCGCAGTACTCCTTGCCGTCGGTGGCGATCAGCTGCTCCACCAGCCAGCCGTAGATGGCGGCGCCGAAGCCGTACTGGACGGTCTTGCCGCCGGCGTCCTTGACGGTCAACTTCTTCGCCATCTCCCCGATCTCGTCGAGGTTCTGCGGCGGCTTCGTCGGGTCGAGGCCGGCCTTCACGAAGGCTTCCTTGTTGAGGTAGAGCAGCGGGGTGGAGGTGTTGAACGGCATCGACTGGAGCTTGCCGTCGATCGAGTAGTAGTTGGCGATGTTGGGTTCGATGTCGCCGGCGTTGAACTTGTCCTTGTCGATGAACTTGTACATCGGCACGGTCTGCTTCGAATCGACCATGAAGCGGGAGCCGATGTCGTAGATCTGCACCAGCGCCGGGGTGTTCTTCTGCTGCACCGAGGCCTTGTACTTCGCGATCGTCTCGTCGTAGTTGCCCTGGAAGATGGGCTTGACCTCGACCTTGCCGCCGCTCTGGGCGTTGAAGTCGGCGACCAGCTTGTCGATCGCCGCGGCGTTGGCGCCCTTCATCCCGTGCCAGAACTCGATGGTGGTCTTGTCGGTGGCCTTCTCGAGCACCTCCGCGCCGGGCGCTTCGAGCGCGTCCTTGCCGGAATCGGTGCCGGACCCGGAATCACCGCACGCCGTCAGGGCGGCGGCGGCTACCAGGGCGACGAATGCCGTCATGCTCCGGCGGAGCCTGGGGTGTCTCACGGGTTCTCTCCTCTTCACGAGTTAACGCAGCGCGCCGGCGGTGAGGCCGCGAACGATGTAGCGCTGGCCGAAGAGCACGACGGCCAGCGTGGGAAGCAGGGACAGCGCGACGCCGGCGAGGACCAGGCCCGGTTGCGCCACCTCGGCGTCGTTGAGCTGGGAGATGCCGATCTGCAGCGTCTGGAACCGGGAGTCGCGGATCAGGATCAGCGGCCAGAAGTACTGGTTCCACGCCGAGAGGAAGACGTAGACCCCGACCGCCGCGATCGACGGCTTGGACAGGGGCACGATGACCCGCCACAGCAGGCGCCAGTGACCGCAGCCGTCGATCACCGCGGCGTCCCGCAGCTCGGTCGGGAACTGCAGGAAGGCCTGACGCAGCAGGAACGTGCCGAACGCCGAGGCGAGGAAGGGCAGCACGAGACCGAGGTAGGTCAATCCACCCCGCGCCAGACCCCAGCCGGAGATGGCCAGGTAGTTGGGGATGATGATCGCCTCCCACGGCACCATGAGGGTGGCGAGGAACAGCGCGAAGGTCGCCGCCTTCGCCGGCAGGCGGAGGAACGCGAAGGCGTACGCGGCCAGGACGCTGGTGACGATCTGGGCCACCGTGATGGCACCGGCCTGGACGGCGGAGTTGATGTAGAAGCGACCGAGCGGCACCGCGCGGAAGACGTCGCTGATGTTCTGCCAGTGGAGCTCATGCGGCACCAGCGCGGGCGGGTAGGTCGCCAGGTCGCCGGGGCCCATCACGGCGCCGACGAAGCCGTAGTAGATGGGGAACAGGACCGGGATCGCGGCCAGGCCCAGCACGACGTAGACGGCGGCTGTGCCGAAGCTGAACTTTTTCATCGGTAGTGGACCCGCCGCTCGAGGATGCCGAACTGGACGGCCGTGCAGCCGAGCATGACGACCAGCAGCACGACGGCCTGAGCGCTGGCTGATCCGAAGTCGGAGGACCCGAAGGCGAACGCCTTCTCGTAGATCGAGTAGACAAGCGTCGTCGTGGCCTGGTCCGGGCCGCCCCTGGTCAGGATGTGGATCTGTCCGAAGCTCTGCAACGCGTGGATGGTGGACACCACGACGAGGAAGAACAGCTGTGGTGAGAGCAGCGGCACGGTGATCCGGGAGGCCAGCCGCCAGCCGGTCGCGCCGTCGAGCCGCGCCGCCTCGACCACCTCGGGCGAGATCGCCGCGACGCCGGCGGAGAGCACGAGGACGTTGTAACCGAAGTTCATCCACACCGTCGCGGCGCAGACGGCGGGCAGCGCGATCGACGGGTCGGTGAGCCAGTTGACCCGGTCGATCCCGAGGGATCCGAGCAGGCCGTTCGCCACGCCGATCGCCGGGTTGTAGATGACGGCGAAGACGACCGACGCGGTCGCCACCGAGAAGGCGAACGGCAGCGCGAACGCGGTGCGCAGCACCCGTACGCCGCGGATGCGCGCCTCCAGCAGCAGCACCACGAACAGCGCGCCCAGGACGGCCGGCACGACGGAGAACAACGTGAACAGGCCTGTGGTGGCCAGCACCTTGCCGAACTCGGCGGACAGCATCTCCCGGTAGTGCTCGGCGCCGACGTAGACCGACGGGGCGCCGAAGAGGTCGTTGCCGTGCACGGACAGGTAGAGGGTGCGCCCCAGCGGCCAGAACACGAACAGGGCGAAGACCACGACCGACGGCAGCAGCAGCAGCCACCTGAGGCCGGACTCGGCGAAGCGCGCGGGGTCCCTTCGTCTGGCGGTGGAGCGTGTGGACTCTGTGGTCGGCGCGCGGCCATCCGGTGGGGCGCTGACGGTAAGCGGGGGCGGCACGGCAGCACAGTACCAACGGCATAGACCGAAAGAAATCCTTCCGCGCGGAACCCGGAGCTGGAAGTTCTTTCCGGCGGTGGGCGCCTTCCTCCGCTGGGCGGGACGTGCCCGAGGGTGGTGCCCCGCCGGTCGGCGGGGCACCACCGGCGACTAGTTGCTTCCCTCGTCGTGCGGGACGGTGACGGTGACGGTGCAGCCGACCGGTCGTCCGATCTCGTCGTGACCGGCGTACGTGAGGTGGTACACCCGGTCCCCGCCGTTCCCGGCCCGTTCGGCCCGCAGCTGGCCGCTCGTGTCCGGCGCACCGGTGGCGAAGCCGCTGATGTCCGCGGCGTCACCCCCGGTCACGCCGGTCAGGGTGAACGCGTGCGGGCCGAGCACGCCGTCGTGCAGGTCCACGGTCACGTTGACGTCGACCAGCTCGTGGTTCGGCGGCCACAGGACCGGCCGGTCCGCCACACAGTCGAGCTGCCGCGCCGGCAGCGGGTCCGCCAGGGTGGCGGTGGCGTGCCCGATGGTCGCGGTGAGCCGGCCGCCGGCCTCGTAGTACATGTGCGCGGTCCGCCCGTCGAAGTAGAACGTCGGCGCGGCCGAGCGGCCGAGGTCGGGCGCGGCGGACATCGAGTCGTGCACCATGCCGAGGTGGACCTCCTGGTCGAAGTCCTCCCCCACGTCCACCGCGTGCATGTTGCCGTCGGCGGCGTGGTAGATCACCAGGTTGCGGTCGTTCCACCGCAGGAAGAACGGTCCCGAGGCGTTCGGGCCTTCGATGCCCTGCGGGGTGACGATCGGTTCGGGCTGCATGGCCCAGTTGCGCGCGTCGTTCGAGACCGCCCAGCGGATCCGGCGGGACACCGGCCCGGTGGGGCCGGGCGCCCCACCCGTGGGATTGTCCATGAAGACCATCAGGTAGCGCGTGCCCAGGCGGGGCACGGACTGTTCGAACACCCGGGCGTAGGAGGTCTCCCCGCCGGTCGTCTCGTTGCGGCTGACCGCGGTGCCGCCGTAGCTGAAGTGGATGCCGTCGTCGGAGGTCGCGTACCGGGTGATCGAGTTCTCGCCGTGGAAGTAGAGGAAGAGCTTGCGCTCGCCCTCGATCCACACGGCGTGCGGTGAGGAGATGTGGCTGACGGTGGTGTAGTACGGCAGCCAGGTGTTGCCGATCAGCGGGTTCGCGTCGTACTCGGTCCACGGGCCGTCGATCGAGTCGGCGTACGCCAGGGCGATCCCGCCGGGACGCTCGTGCGGCGCGTAGTACAGGTAGTAGGTGCCGAGCGGGTTGGGGAAGTAGTCGGCGGCCCGGATGACACTCGGGAAGATGAACTCGTTCGTCGGGTTGTAGGCGAGGGTGCTCTTGTCGAACGCGGTCCCCTGGTAGGCGAACTGGGGGAAGTCGAGGCCGGGATCGGCGGCGGCCGGCGCGGCACCGGCCATGGCGGCGACGAGCAGGCCGGCACTGGCGGTCGCCAGGACGGCGCGTCGGGACGACGGGGCGGATGGTCTCGTCATGCGGCTTCCTCTTCTGTCGGTTCGATCGGACGCTGTGGACGGCTCGCGAGCGACGGCGCCGGGCACGGGGCCGGCCAGGCGGGCACAAGACGGCGCGCCCGGCCGTCGGCGGCCGAGCGGCTTGGGGTGACTCTCAGTAAGAACACAGGGGACATCGATCGGCGGAGGCCCTGCGGCGCCGCCGAGCTAATACGTATTAGCATCTATGTTTCTCGAATGTTGCGCGCCCGGCGGGGTTCCTGTCAAGAGGCGGTCCGGCACTCCGCCAATCCGCCTGGCCGCGAACGAAGCCACCGGAGGGCTCGACCGCTAATGCGCATTACTCCAGCGGGTTCATCCCGTCGAAATCTTGCGGCCACCTCTTGACACGGGCCGGTCCACCCGCCAGGCTCCTTCCCATCGCCGAGCGCTAATACGCATTAGCCGCACCGGAAGGACCCGACGTGACCGCTCCCCCCAGACGCGTCACCCAACGTGACATCGCGCGCATGGCCGGTGTCAGTCAGGCGACCGTGTCGCTGGTGCTCAACAACCGGACCGACGCCGAGGTGCGCATCGCCCCGGAGACCCGGGACCGGGTGTTGCGGGTCATCGCCGAGACCGGGTACGCGGCCGACCCCGTGGCCCGCCGCCTCGCCTCGCGGTTCAACCGGATCATCGGCGTCTTCACCTACGAGCCCGCCTTCCCCAGCGGCAGCCGGGACTTCTTTCACCCGTTCCTGCTCGGCATCGAGGAGTACGCCGAGCGGGTCGGCTGCGACCTGCTGCTGTTCACCAGCGCGCCGGTGGTGGACGGTCGGCGACGCATCTTCCACCAGGACAACCGGCTACGCCTGGCCGACGGCTGCATCCTGCTCGGGCGCGAGATCCCCGGCGCGGAGCTGCACCGGCTCAACGGTGACGGCTACCCGTACGTCGCCGTCGGGCGCCGCGACGACGCCGGCGGGCCGGTCCCCTACGTCGGCGCCGACTACACCTCCGCGGTGGCCCGGCTCGTCGAGGCGGCGCTGCGGCGCGGTCACCGCCGCCTCACGTACGTGGGCATGGGCATGACGGCCGAGTCCTCGCAGGACCGGCGCCAGGGTTTCGTGGCCGCCGCGACCACCGCGGAGAGCGCCCGCCAGGTGTCCGCGGTGCCCGGGGCGGCCGACGCGACCCTCGACGACCTGCTGGCCGACGGCAGCACGGTGGCCTTCGTGGAGGACTTCGCCACGGCGGTGGCGCTGGAGTCGGCCGCCCGCCGGCGCGGCCTGACCGTGCCCGGCGACCTGTCGATCGTGACCCTCGGGGACCCGACCGTTCCCGTCCCCACCGACATCCTGTTCACCGGGTTCCGCATCCCCCGCGAGGAGATGGGCCGGCAGTCGGTCGAGGTGCTGACCGGCGTCATCGACGGCAGCGCCGGCGGCCTCCAGCAGCGACTTCTCCCCTGCGAACTCGTCGAGGGCAGCACTCTCGGCACCCCTGATCCGGCGGTCGACCGACGCTGAGCGGTCGGCCGCGCAACTGGAAGGAAGCAAGTGGCAATCATGCGTGCGGACGTCCTCGTCGTCGGGGGCGGACTGGGCGGTGTCGCCGCGGCGCTCGCCGCGGCCCGGGCCGGCCGGTCCGTCATCCTGACCGAGGAGTTCGACTGGCTCGGCGGGCAGCTCACCAGCCAGGCCGTCCCGCCGGACGAACACTCCTGGATCGAGCTGTTCGGCGCCACCGCCAGCTACCGGGCGCTGCGCGACGGCATCCGCGACTACTACCGTCGCCACTACCCGTTGACCGAACGGTCCCGGGCCTGGCGCGACCTCAACCCGGGCGCGGGTTGGGTGAGCCGCATCTGCCACGAGCCGCGGGTGGCCGTCGCCGTCCTCGAACAGATGCTCGCCCCGTACCGCGGTGCGGGCCAGCTGCGGGTGCTGCAGCCGTACCGGCCGGTCGCCGCCGAGACCGACGGGGACCGGGTGACCGGGGTGACGCTGGCGCACCGCGACCGGGACGAGCGGATCGACGTCGTCGCGCCGTACGTCCTGGACGCCACCGAGACCGGCGAGTTGCTGCCGCTGACCGGCACCGAGTACGTCACCGGGTTCGAGTCGCAGGCCGAGACCGGTGAGCCGAGCGCCCCGGCCGAGGCGCAGCCCATGAACATGCAGGCGGTGTCGGTCTGCTTCGCCATCGACCACGTCGACGGTGATCACACCATCGACCGCCCGGCGGGGTACGACTTCTGGCGCGACTACAAGCCCGACTTCTGGGGTGACCGGCTGCTGTCCTGGAAGTCGCCGCACCCGCGCACGCTGGAGATCGTCGAGCGCAGCTTCACCCCCAACCCGGACGACGACCCGTTGACCGTCAACGCCGACCAGCGCGTCAACCCGGGTGACGGCAACCTGTGGACGTTCCGGCGGATCGCCGCGCGGCGCAACTTCACCGACGGCGCGTACGGCAGCGACATCACGCTGGTCAACTGGCCGATGATCGACTACTTCGAGGGTCCGGTCATCGACGTGCCGAACGCGTCGTGGCACCTGGCCAAGGCGCGCGAGCTGTCGTACTCGGTGCTCTACTGGCTGCAGACGGAGGCGCCCCGGCCCGACGGCGGCACCGGTTTCCCCGGCCTGCGGCTGCGCGGCGACGTGACCGGCAGCTCCGACGGCCTGGCCCAGGCCCCGTACATCCGCGAGTCCCGCCGGATCCGGGCCGAGTACACCGTCGTCGAGCAGGACCTGTCCCTGGCGGTACGGGGCGACCACGGCGCGGTCAGCTACCCGGACGCGGTGGGCGTGGGCATGTACCGGATCGACCTGCATCCGTCGACCGGCGGCGACAACTACATCGATGTCGGCTCGTGCCCGTTCGAGATCCCGCTCGGCGCGCTGATCCCGCGGCGGATGGAGAACCTGCTGCCGGCCGGCAAGAACATCGGCACCACCCACGTCACCAACGGCAGCTACCGGCTGCACCCGGTCGAGTGGAACGTCGGCGAGGTCGCCGGCCTGCTCGCCGACTTCTGTCTGGCGCGGGGCGAGTCTCCGCGTGCGGTCCGCAACACCCCCCGTCTGCTGGCCGACTTCCAGGACCGCCTGACGGCGGCCGGCGTGGAACAGCGCTGGCCGCAGATCGCGGGCTACTGAACACACCCCCGGTGAGGAGAAGATTGTGAGAGCAGGAAAGGCTCTGCGCGGCGTCGCCGTCGCGCTGGCCGGCGCGCTCGCCCTGACCGCCTGCGGCGGCGGTGGCGACGGCGGCGACAGCGGCCCGGCGAAGCTGCGGATGACCGTCTGGTCGGCCAACGAGGCACACCTCAAGCTGTTCAACGAGATCGCCGACGAGTACCGCAAGAGCCACCCGGACGTCGCCGAGATCAAGTTCGACCCGCTGCCGTTCGAGAACTACACGACCACCCTGACCACGCAGATCGCCGGCGGGAACGCGCCGGACCTCGCGTGGGTGTTCGAGAACTCCGCCCCCGACTTCGTCGCCTCGGGCGCGCTGCTGCCGCTGGACGACACGCTCAAGAAGGCCGAGGGTTACCAGTACGAGGACCTCTCCCCTGCCACCCTCAAGCTCTGGCAGAACGGCGGGAAGCTGTACGCGTACCCCTTCTCGACCTCGCCGTTCGGGGTCTTCGTCAACACCGACATGGTCAAGAAGGCCGGGCAGAAGACCCCGGCCGAGCTGATCGCGGCCGGGCAGTGGACCTGGGACAACGCCCTGGCGACCGCCGCGGCGACGGCGGCGAAGTCCGGCAAGGCCGGTCTGGTCATCCGGGACTTCGACTACAAGGGCTGGGACAACCTGTCCACCTTCTGGACCGGGTGGGGCGCCCAGGCCTGGAGCGAGGACGGGAAGACCTGCGGCTTCAACAGCCCCGAGATGGTCGACGCCATGACCACCCTGCACAAGGCCACCTTCACCCAGAAGGCGCTGCCCGGCCCGGGCACGACGGCCGACTTCTTCGCCGGTGACTCCGCCATGACGATCACCCAGATCTCCCGCGCCTCGCTGCTGAAGGACGGCGGCTTCGGGTGGGACCTGGTGCCGCTGCCGGCCGGGCCGAAGGGGAACTACGCGGTGGTCGGCCAGGCCGGCATCGGGGTCATGAAGAAGAGCCCGCACGCCAAGGAGGCGGGCGACTTCCTGGCCTTCCTCACCAACCCCACGAACTCGGCGAAGCTCGCCCAGTTCTTCCCGCCGCCGCGGCAGTCGCAGCTGACCGCCGAGACGCTCGCCAAGACGAACCCGAAGCTCAAGCCAGAGCAGCTGCAGAAGGTCGTCATCGACGGCATCACCAACGGCGTCGTGAAGCCCAGCCACGCCGGTCAGGCCGAGCTGAGCCAGCAGGTCCGCGCCGGCCTCGACCCGCTGTGGCAGCCGAACGCCGACGTCAAGGCCGTGCTCGACGGCGTCTGCGGCAAGATCCAGCCGCTGCTGGCGAAGTAGGGCCGACGATCATGACCCAGACGGACACCAGGGTGGGCCCGGCCGCTGCCGGGCCCGCCCCGGGCCCGGCCCGGCCGTTCTGGACCACCCGCCGCCGGGACCAGCTCACCGGTTACCTGTTCATCACCCCGCAGCTGCTCGGCAGCGCCGTCTTCGTGATCCTGCCGCTGGTCCTCGTGGTCTGGTACAGCCTCCACGAGTGGAACGTGCTCGCCGGGACCTTCGAATTCGTCGGCACCGACAACTACCAGGCCCTCGCCGACGATCCCAACCTCGGCCCGGTGCTGCGCGCCACCGGGCTGTTCTCGGTCGGCCTGGTGGTGCTCAACCTCGGCCTGGCGTTGCTGCTGGCCGTCCTGCTCAACCAGAAACTGCGGGGCACGATCCTGTTCCGCACGCTGTTCTTCTCCCCCGTGGTGGTCTCGCTGGTGGCCTGGACCATCGTGTGGGGCTTCCTGCTGCAGGACAACGGCGGGCTGAACAGCCTGCTCGACACCGTCGGCGTGGACGGGCCGAACTGGCTGCGCGGCGAGGGCACGGCGATGGTGTCGGTCATCGTCGTGCAGGTGTTCAAGAACGTCGGCCTGAACATGGTGCTGTTCCTGGCCGCCCTGCAGGGCGTGCCGGCCGAGCTGTACGAGGCCGCGGAGGTGGACGGGGCGAGCCGGCTGCGGCAGTTCTGGCGGATCACGGTCCCGCTGATCAGCCCGACGATCCTGCTCACCTCGATCATCACGGTGGTCGGGTCGCTGCAGGTCTTCGCGCAGATCGCGGTGCTCACCCAGGGCGGGCCCGGCACCTCGACGACGGTCCTCGTCTACTACCTGTACCAGCAGGCCTTCCAGTTCCATCACTTCGGCTACGGCGCCACGCTGTCGATCGTGCTGTTCGCCATCGTGCTCGCCCTCACCGTGCTGCAGTGGCAGATGCGCAAGAGGTGGGTCTTCCATGAGTCGTGACCTGTCGCGGCGGACCAAGCTGGTGCTCTACGGTGCGCTGCTGGTCCTGGCGATCCCGTTCGTCTTCCCGACGTGGTGGATGGTCACCTCGTCGCTGAAGCCGGTGGCGGACATCTTCGCCTTCCCGCCGGATCTGCTGCCGACCAACCCGCGGCTCGACGCCTACCGGCGGGTGTTCGAGTTGCAGCCGTTCGGGCAGCAGTACCTGAACAGCCTCTACATCGCGCTTGTGGTCACGGTCGGCACCCTGGCCGTGTCGGCGCTGGCCGGGTACGCCTTCGCGCGCATCCGGTTCCGCGGCCAGAACGTGTTGTTCCTGGTCGTCCTCGCGGGCCTGCTCATCCCCAGCGAGGTGACGATCGTGCCGCTGTTCCAGATGTTCTTCAAGCTGGGCCTGGTCGACACCCACTGGCCGCTGATCCTGGTGCCGATCTTCGGCGCGCCGAGCGTGCTGGCGACGTTCATCATGCGGCAGTTCTTCATCAGCCTCCCCGGTGAGCTGGAGGAGGCGGCCCGGGTCGACGGGCTGGGCCGCTTCGCCACCTTCTGGCGGATCGCCCTGCCGCTGTCACGGCAGGCGCTGGGGGCGGTGGCCATCTTCACCTTCCTGCACAGCTGGAACCTCTACCTGGAACCGATCGTGTTCCTCTCCTCTCCCGAGAAGTTCACCCTGCCCCAGGCGCTCACCCAGTTCGTCGACGCCTACGGCGGCCCGATGTGGGACGTCCAGCTGGCCGCGGCGTCGATGACCGCGCTGCCGGTCCTCGTGGTGTTCGTCATCGCGCAGAAGCAGTTCGTCGAGGGCCTCGCGCACACCGGCCTCAAGGGATGACGACACCGCTTGTCGGCATCGACATCGGCGGCACCAAGACGGCGGCCGCGCTGGTCGACCGGTCCGGGCGGGTGCTTCAGCGCCGTGAGGCGCCCACCCCCGCCCGGTCCGGGCCCGAGGCGGTGCTGGACGCCGCCGCGCGGCTGGCCGCCGACCTGGTCGGCGCGGCCGCCGGTCCGGTGGGGGTGGGCACCGCCGGCACGGTCGATCCCACGACGGGCAGCATCCGGTACGCCACCGACAGCCTGCCCGGCTGGACCGGCACCCCGGTCGCCGGCGCACTGGCCGCCCGGCTGGGTCGACCCGTGCGGGTCACCAACGACGTGAACGCCGCCGCGCTGGGCGAGTGCTGGGCCGGCGCCGGACGGGACCGCGCGCATGTGCTGATGGTGGCCGTCGGCACCGGGCTGGGCGGGGCGGTCGTCCGGAACGGCCGCGTCGAGGCCGGTGCCCGCGGCGCCGCCGGCGAGGTCGGGCACCTGCCGGCGCCGGGCGCCGAACGGCTGCGGTGCGGGTGCGGCCGGCACGGGCATCTGGAAGCGATCGCGTCGGGCAGCGGGCTGGCCGCCGCGTACGCCACCGAGACCGGCGCCCAGGTCACCGGCCGGACCGTGGCGGACCGCGCGGCGGCCGGCGACGGGGTCGCCCGGCGGGTCGTGGACCGGGCCGGAACCGTCCTCGGCGCGGCCCTGGCGGGGTTGGTGGCCCTGCTCGATCCGGACGCCGTCCTGGTGTCCGGCGGGGCGGCCGGCACCCTGCTGCCCGCCGCGTCGGCCGCTTACGCGGCCGAGCTGGCCGCGGGCTGGGCCGACGTTCCGCTGCTGCCCGCCACGCTGGGCGCCGACGCCGTCCTCGTCGGCGCGGCCCGACTGGCCATGGACGGCCGCGACATCGAAGGGACCAGCCGGTGAGCGTGCTCGACGACCTGGCCGGCGGGCTGGTGGTGTCCTGCCAACCGCTGCCCGACGACCCGGAGGACCCGATGCGGGACCCGTACGTCCAGGCCCGGGTGGCGGCCGCTGTGGTACGCGGCGGCGCGGCGGCGGTCCGGGTCAACGGACCGGACGACGTCAAGGCGGTACGCGCCGCCGTCGACGTGCCGGTGATCGGGCTCTACAAGCACGGCACCGAGGACGTCTTCATCACCCCGACGGCGGCCCACGCGCTCGACGTGGCGCTGGCCGGGGCGGACATCGTCGCGATCGACGCCACCGACCGCCCCCGACCGGACGGACGCACCTTCGCCGACACGGTCCGCGCCATCCGCAGACGGACCGACGCGCTGGTCCTGGCCGACGTCTCCACCGCGGCCGAGGGCGTCGCCGCCGTCGAGGCCGGCGCGGACGCCGTCGCCACCACGCTGTCCGGCTACACCCCGGCCAGCCCACCGACTGACGGGCCCGACCTCGGGCTCGTGGCGCGACTCGTCGCACTGCTGCCCGTGCCGGTGCTCGCCGAAGGGCGGTACCGCACCACGGAACAGATCGGCCGGGCCTTCGAGGCGGGTGCGCACGCGGTGGTGATGGGCAACGCCGTCACCTCACCGCTGTGGATCACCCGCCGGCTCGTGCCGGCCACCCCCCGCGCGGCGAGCGCCCCAGGAAAGAGGGAGTGAGCATGAGAAGACGTACCCTCCTGGCCACCGGCGTGGCCGGGCTGGCCACCGTGGCCCTCGGCCGGCCCGCCTTCGCCGATCCCGCCGAGCGGCAGCCGACCGTGGCACTGGTGCCGTTGGACGACCGGCCGGTCAACACCTACGCCCCGCAGATGACCGCGGCGAGCGCCGGCGCCCGGGTCCGGCTGCCGCCGCGGGAACTGCTGGGCCGCTTCTTCACCCCCGGCGACGGGGCCGCCATCGCCCGCTGGCTCGGCACCACGGACGGCGTCGACGGGTACGTGATCTCGGTCAGCATGCTCGCCTACGGCGGCCTGATCGCCTCGCGCACCGCCGCACCGACCCTGGCTGCCGCCCTGGAGAACCTGGCCGCCATCCGGAGCCTGCGCGCCACCCGGCCGGGTGCGGTGATCGAGGTGCACGACACGATCCAGCGCCTCGCCATCACCAGCACGGGCACCGCGCTGGACACGTACCGCGACCGGCTGGTCAGCTGGGCGAAGCTCTACGACCAGGTGGTGAACCTCGCGCAGGAGGAGCTGCGGGCCCAGCTCGACGCCGTCCGGGCGCAGATCCCGGACCAGGTCGTCGAGGACTATCTCGCCGCGCGGGCCCGCAACCACCAGGTCAACCGGCTGATGATCGAGTGGGTCGCCGACGGCACCATCAGCCACCTGGTGCTCTCCGAGGACGACACCGCGCCGGTCGGGCTGGCCCGGGCCGAGCGGGTGGAGCTGGAGGCGCTCGTCGCCCGACTCGGCGTCGGCGACCGGGTGGAGATCTTCCCCGGCGCCGACGAGGTCGACGCGTTGCTGGTCGCGCGGGTGATCGCCGCCGGCACGGCACCCACCTACCGCGTCGAGTACGCCGGCGTCTCCGGCGAGGACTGGACCGCCCAGCTGGAGGGCATCCCGTTCGCGGAGAACATCCGCCGGCACGTGGCCGCCGTGGGCGGACGGGTCGTGAGCGGCGACGCGGACATCGTGCTCGCCGTGAACACCCCCTCGGCGGCACCCGGGCAGCGGGCCGCCGACCTGGACGCCTTCGTCGGGCGGATCGGCGCGCTGCTCGCCGCCGGCACGCCGGTCATCGTGGTGGACCCGCTGATCGTGAACAAGGCGGACCACGACCTGGTCGCCCGGATGGAGAGCGGCCTGGATCTCGCGGCGCTGCTGTCGTACTCCGGGTGGAACACCGGCGGCAACGCGCTCGGGCTGGCGCTCGGGCACGGCACCGCCCGGTGGGCGTACCTCCGCTCCCCGGGCAGCGGATACGGCGTGCCCGATCTGCGCGGGCCCGGCCAGGCGCACGCCGAGTACCTGCTCCACCGGTTCGTCAAGGACGACCCGTGGAAGAACATCGTGCAGGTCGAGGCGTACGCGCACGCGCGGGCGCAGGGCTGGGACCCGCTGGCCCTCACCGCCGCCCAGAAGAGCTACTTCGACGGCTGGGTACGTGAACGGCTGGTGCCGCTGACCGAGCGGTACTTCGCCGACCACTTCGCCGGGCACCGCATCGTGCTGGGCCGGCGGGGTGCGAAGACGTTCACGGCGACGCTGGCGCGCTTCGAGTCGGCGCGTGTCGAGCTGCCGTGGGACCGGCTCTTCGAGGTGATCCTGGAGCCTCGGCTGCAGTTGTCCTGATCGGACGAGCGGTCGCGCCGGCGCGGTATCGCCGGCGCGACCGCTTTCCTTGTGGATGCGCGCGAGAGGGCGTCAGCCCGCACGCTCGCGATGCTGGCGCGGTCGGCCGTGTCCGTCCTCGCGGTCGATCCGCAGCTCCCGCTCGAGCTCGGCGATGACGGCGCGCAGGTCGTCCAACCGTTGGGTGAGCGCGATCCGGTCGAGCTCGTCGGGCACCCCGTCGCCGTCCTCGTCGTAGTCCGGCGACAGCCGCTCGGTCATCTCCAGCCGGCGGGCCTCCTCCATGGAGTTGACGATGACCGCGATCAGGATGTTGAGCAGCAGGTTCACCGTGATCAGCACGAAGCTGACGTAGTAGACCAGGGTCCACGGCGACACCGCCATGCCCTGCTCGAGCAGATCCGGCAGCGTCTCCAGCGACAGCAGCACGAACAGGGTCAGCAGCGAGCGGCCGATGTCGCCATACTGTTCCGGGTACCGCTCCCCGAAGATCAACCAGCCGGCCATGCCGTACACGTAGAGGGTGACCGCGGCCAGGGCGAGGAAGCCCGCGACACCGGGAAGGCTCCGCCACAGCGCCGCCACGATCGTGCGCAGCCCGGGTGAGAACCGCACCAGCCGCAGCACCCGGGCGACCCGCAGGAACCGCAGCACCGCCGAGTCACCGTGCAGGCCGGGAATGAAGATGCTGGCGATCACCAGGAAGTCGAACACGTTCCAGCCGTGCCGGAAGAAGTCCTGCGGCCGACGACCGTAGGCCAGCACCCGGATCCCGATCTCGACGACGAAGACGAGCCGGAAGAACCACTCGATCCACCGCAGGGCCGGATGCGCCGCCCCGAGGCCGCGGTAGGTCTCGAAGCCGAGGACGATCCCGTTGAGCATGATGACCACGACGATCACCACGTCGAAGGCGCGCGAGTGGGCGATCTGACGGCAGCGGTCCGCCAGGCCGGATCGCCGGGCCGGCGGTGCGTCTCGTTGCCGGGGCGGCCTCACCGCCCCGGCCCGCCCGCACTCCCACCGGGACCGTCGGACTGATCGGGTGCGAGGTGCCGGGCAAGCATTCCGACAGCCTAGAGGTGCGGCCGGCTCACCTCCGTCGCCGTCCCCGTGCCGGCCCCGCCCGGGTTTGCCGGTCGCCCGCCGTCAGGGCGTTGCTTCGATGATGCGCAGGTCGCGGTCGGCGCCGTCGCCGAGGGCCCGCAGCGCCTCCTGGTACGCGGGGGTCTCGTGGGCGGCGAGCGCGGCGTCGACGCTGTCGAACTCGATCAGCGTCGTGCGCTCCCGCGCGCCGGACTCGAACGCGTGCGCCGGCAGGCCGCGCGCCAGGAACGTGCCGCCGGCGGCACGCAGCGCCGGACCCGCCAGCTCCGCGTAGGCGGCGACCTTCTTGTCGTCGCTGATGGACCGGTAGGTGGTGATCCAGTAGGCCTTCGGCACCGTCGCTGACTCCCGCTCATCCCGATGGGGCACTCCCCTGCTGGACTGCCCTGCGAAGCGTAACGGTCACCGACCGCCGCACGGCCACGCCTCGGCGCCCAGGTCCACCGGATGAAGCCCCGGGCACCCACTACTGGGGGCACTGTTCAGCGCGGGACTTTCCGCTCGCCGGTTCTTCCTCTGCTTAGATCGTTCTGACGATCGAGGAAGGGAACGGTACGCCGTGACGCCGGAGCTTCAGGAGCAGGAAGAACGCCTGCAGTTCGACCGCTTTGACCATGACGACGCCTGGGCCCTGGGAACTCGCCTGGTCGGGCTGGCCAGAGAGCGCGGCCACGCTGTCACCGTCGACATCCGCCTCGGCGACCACCAACTCTTCCACTACGCACTGCCCGGCACCTCTGCCGACAACGACGACTGGATCGAACGCAAGATCCGCGTCGTCCGTCGGTTCGGACACAGCTCCTACCTCGTGGGCCAGACCTACCGCGACCGCGGCACCACCTTCGAGGAACAATCCCACCTCGAAGCGGCCCGGTACGCCGCGCACGGCGGCTGCTTCCCGATCATCCTCAGGGGCACCGGCCCGGTCGGCACCGTCACCGTCTCAGGACTGCCCCAACTCGAAGACCACCGCCTCGTCGTCGAGGCCCTCGAACTCTTCCTGGCTTCCAAGGGCTCCGAGAATGGGGCCGTCTCGTGAACGGCTCTTTCTCACCTTTCGGCTGTCTCACTCTCGGCGGTGACGGGGGCGACCAACTGGTCCTGGCGTTGACCCCTCCGATCGCCGCCACGCCACCGCTGCTGACACTTGAGCAACCAGCGCCCGAGGCAGCGGACGCCGCTGCTGTCGCGTAGGAGGGCCAGTGCTCGCCCTCGCGTTCCTCGCCTACCAGCTCGCGGTCCAGCTGTACCAGGCACCGCCGAGGTGCTTGAAGACCGGGGACTCAAAGTCAGGGGTTTCCAGGTCCGGACTTGGGCCGTCGGGCAGATAGGCAAACCCGGCGTCGTCGATCAGGTATCCGTTCGCCTCGTAGAACACGACTCCGCCGGGCGCGCGGTGTCAAGGACTCGACGGGCCGAACCCCGCCGCGTCCTGTGGCTACCATCGGAACACCCTGTGCAGCATCGCCCGATCATGATGCGCCACGTCGCCCAGAGCAACCGCCCTGACCATCCGTCACCGCAGAACAGTAAGACCGCCGTCTAATACTCTTCGATATCAAAATCGCGATGGGGGAAAACGCGATCAAAGATGACTCCCAGGATCTCGTCGCGGCGCCCCTGTGCCCAAGCGGGCATCTCCCTGGCCCAAGTTTCGACGGTGGGCACGTAGAGGAGGGCCCGCCCCTTCACCGTGGGCTCGACCCCGAGTTCAAGGCGCCGGAACGGCTCCTGGTAGCGGATGTAGCGCCAGCCAATGTGGACCTTGGGAAACCGGGCCGCATTGCGCGAGCGGGCTCGCCGCTGCATTGCCCGTCGAACCCCAGCGAAGATGTCGAACACACTGGCGGTCATAGCACTCGGTTTCCGACCAGCGCTACCGCTCGTCGGCAAATCCGGTTGCTCACCGACGAAGGTCAGCGCCCGGACTGCGGCAACGAGAGTGAGCTGATGTTGGCTGGATTGATGTCGGCCGGAGTTGTCGCATCCGGGCCGCGGCGTTCGTAGCTACGGTGAGAGGCGGTCCACGAAGGCGCCGTCACGACCACAGGAGCTGCCACCGATGACGCACCCACTGGCCAAGGTCCACCGCATGTTCGAGCTCGTCGAGCCGATCGCCACCGTCACCTTCTCCGCGGTGCCGAACGAGGCGTTCCTGGCCTTGGGTATGCGCAACTACTGGGACGGGTACTTCGCGGGCCGGGCCGCGCCGCTGGGCCTGGCGCCGGCCGAGGTGGTGCACGCGGTCTTCTACAACTTCGCCGACGGCGAGGTGGCGCGCCACATCCCGTGGGTCTGGGGGAAGATCACCCCGCAGGAGGCGATCGCGGTGCGCGAGCGGGGCAGCGCCGCAGCGCTGCGGCAGAGGATCGGGCAGCTCGCCGGCTCCCCCGATCTGGTGCGGGCCGCCGACCTCGCCACCCGGGCGGCGGTCAGCGCGCCGACCGAGGGCCGCGCACTGTACGCAGGACTCCGGGCGCTCGACGTGCCCGCAGAGCCGGTGGCCAGGCTCTGGCACGCGGCGACGCTGCTGCGGGAACACCGCGGAGACGGCCACAACGCCGCCCTCCTCGCCCACGGCATCGGCGGCACCGAGGCCCACGTCCTGCTCGCCCTCTCCCTCGGCATGCGGGCGGAGGAGTTCGGCCGGACCCACCACCTGCCCAAGGCACAGCTCGCCGGTGTCGTCGACGGGTTGCGCCGCCGCGGCCTCGTGGACGCCGCCGGCGGGTTCACCGACACCGGGCGGGAGACCAAGAAGCGGATCGAGGCCCTCACCGACGAGCTGGCGGCGCCGGCGTACGACGTGCTCACCGCCGACGAGCTCGACGAGCTGATCGCGGGGCTCGAGCCAATCGCCGCGGCGGCACAGGAAGTCGACGACTGAGGGGCGCGTCAGGCGACGGCCACGAGATCAGACGGTTGCTGCGCGCCGTCACTCGCGTGCACTGTCCGGTAGCGAGCGCACTGCGGCCAGATTGCACCGACCAGTACACCGGCGCCTGGCACTATCCCGACGACTTTGGCGGTGGCGTAGTCGACGAGCGGATGTATATAGCCGAATTGAGAAACAAGGGCGAGAGAGGTGCCTGACCTTCTGGCATCGACCACTGCATGCCATGACGGATGCCTTTACTCCGCGGGGTTCCGCATCGCCACCGTCAGCGAGCCACCTCCGGCGCCGGACACTCCTCCGGAGCGGCTTCCCCCGGTCTGGAGGAAGGCGGATCGTTCATCGGCTTTCTCTTCTTCGCCCTTGAGGCCGTCTGAGACCGACCTCCGAGCAGTGGATCACGTCTGGGGACGGCTGGTGATGCCGTCCAGGATGGTGATCAGGTTGTGGTGGAAGGTTTCCTCGGCGTTGAGGTGGGCGCCGTCGATGACGAGCCGGGCGACGGTGGGATAGCGGCCTGTTTCGAGCATGCGTGTCAGGTAGGGCCCGAGGGCGGCCTGCCAGGCGGACACGTCGGTGCCGGTGGAACGGGCGGTGCGTCGCTCGGTGATCTCCCTGCGGAGCGCTCCGACGATGAAGGCGTTGAGGGCGCCGACGGCCCGCTGGAGATCGTCGGTACCGCGCACGCCGGGGGCCTGACTGAGCGCCGCCGCGGTCGTTTCGCCCACGGCGAGCGCGTGAGGTCCCAGGTGTGGCCTTGCGCCGAGCAGGTCGGCGAACCATTCATGGTCAAGGGCGGCTTCGCGGGTCCGGTGAACGATGGCCAGTACCGTGGCGCGCCACTCGGAGTGCTGGCCGACCTCGGCGATCTGGGCGTACACGGCGTCGACCATCAGATCGAGCAGTTCGGATCTGTTGATCACGTAGTCGTAGAGCCGCATCGGACCGACACCGAGCTCTTTGGCGATCTTGCGTACCGACAGCCCGTCGAGGCCGTGCGCGTCGGCAAGGCGGATCGCCGTGGTGGCGATCTTCGCGCGGCTCAGCGGCACCGGCGCCGCCCGCGGCTGAGGCTCGGGCCGTTCCCAGACGGGCAGCGGTGGACTACCGTACGGCGTATCCATGAGATACAGCGTACGGTAACGGAGATGATGATGCGAATTGCGATCGCCGGTGGCGGCCTCGGCGGCCTGACGCTGGCCCGGATCCTGCACCGGCACGGCATCGGCGCGGTGGTGTACGAACGCGAGGCAACCAAATCCGCGCGATCACAGGGCGGATCGCTCGACCTGCACCCGAAGTCCGGGCAACGGGCCCTGGCCGATGCCGGCCTCGCCGGCCGATTCCGGTCCGAGGCACGGCCGGAGGGCGAGGAACATCGCATCCTCGACCCGACCGGCCGCACCCTCGTGCACCACAAGCCGCAACCCGGCTCATTCTCCGGACGCCCCGAGATCGACCGCAGCGCACTGCGTGACCTTCTGCTCGATTCACTCCCCGCCGACACCGTGATGTGGCAGCACCGGCTCGTCGCGGCGACGCCACGACCCGACGGAGGCTTCCGGCTGACCTTCGATGGCGGCCACCACGCCGACTGCGACGTCCTCATCGGCGCGGACGGCGCACGCTCCGTCGTCCGGCCGCTGCTCACCGACGCGACATCGTCCTCCGTCGCCACCCTGGTCGAGCTCAGCATCAGCGACGCCGACCGGCGCCACCCGGATCTCGCCGATCTGGTCGGCCCCGGAAACCTCTGGTGCATCGGCGTGAGCCAGATCCTGGCGGCACAACGCCTCGGCGACGGCAGCATCCGGGTCGGCATCTCCCTGCCCGCGGACGACCGCCACCTGGACACCTACCGCAGCAGGCGTGCTCTGCTGGACATGTTCGAAGGCTGGGACCCCGCCTCACCGCACTCATCGAAGCCGGCGACAGCCCGCCGACCCCACGCCGGATCGAGGCGATGCCCACCGGTACACGCTGGGCCCACCAGCGCGGCGTCACCCTCATCGGTGACGCCGCGCACCTCATGCCGCCGGTCGGCGAGGGCGCCAACCAGGCCATGCTCGACGCCGCCGAACTCGCCGCCGAGCTCGCCAGCAACCCCGCCGGCCCCGACCCGGCGATCCAGGCGTACGAGGAGGCGATGTTCGTCAGAACCCACCGGATCGCCGAGATGTCCGCACGAGTCCAGGCGATGATGCTGTCCCCCACCGCGGCCGACGACATCGTCCGCTTCTTCACGCCAGGTCCCACCGAGCCGGCACCCGCGCGTTCACCTTCGCCGCCCGTATCGGGCCGGCCCTGACCGTCGTTCGCGCCCGGTCATGAACGACCGCGCGCGGACCGCCGCGTGACGCAGTCCGGGGCAGGGCCACCGCGCCTCTCGCCCCGGCTCAGGCCCACGGCGGCTCACGGCGGGACGCACGAGGAGAACCGGTGAGTTCCGCGGTTCAGCGGGATGCCGCTCTTGGCGCGACGGGTCGAGACGGAGGCGGGCGACGAGGGCCGAGGAGGTGCGGGAGTAGCCATCCAGAGGGATCGCATCCGGGTAGCGGACCGGGACGCGATCGTGAACGGCGATGGCGCTGGTGCGGTCGCAGGAAACGCAGGCGACCAGGAACCAGCGATCGGGGAGTGTGCCGTTGGCATCGACGCGGAACGTGCCGTCGCCGGGGCTGGCGAGGCCGGAACGGCAGTGGCCGCGACGGAATGGGAACAGGGGTAGGCGCGCGCGCCGAAGGGCGCAGGACAGCACGGTGTGAGGACGCGTAGACATGATCTCTCTTCAAACCTGACGGAAGGCATGGGAAAAGAGCCGACGGCGACGTCGGCGACCGATGCGCGGGACGGTGTCAGGTCTAAAGAGCAGGCGGGGTCACGCGGGGTGAAGTCCTCTCGTGAGTGGCTCGGAGAAGAAGATCCAGGTACAAGGTAGGGCGGGACGCGCCGACGAGCCACGCGTTTTCGTCCTGGTGCCGAGGTGCTCAGCTGTTCTGGGGGAAGCCGAGGTTGACGCCACCGTGGGAGGGGTCGAGCCACCGGCTGGTGACCACCTTGGATCTGACGAAGAAGTTCACTCCTTCCGGCCCGTACGCGTGCGCGTCACCGAACAGGGAGTCCTTCCACCCGCCGAAGGAGTAGTACGAGACCGGGACCGGGATCGGGACGTTCACTCCGACCATGCCGACGTCGACCTCGTTCTGGTAGCGCCGGGCCGCGCCGCCGTCGTTGGTGAAGATGGCGGTGCCGTTGCCGTAGCGGTTGGTGTTGACCACCTCGACGGCGTCGTCGTAGCTCGGCACGCGCAGCACCGAGAGCACCGGTCCGAAGATCTCGTCGGTGTAGACGGACATGTCGGTGTCGACGTGATCGAAGAGGCTCGGCCCGAGCCAGAAGCCGGCTCGGTCACCGTCGATCGGGTGGCTCCGCCCGTCGACCACCAGCTCTGCCCCCGCGGCCCGTCCAGCGTCCAGGTACGACACCACCCGGTCGCGGTGGGCGCCGGTGACCAGCGGTCCCATCTCGCAGCCCGGCCGACGGCCGTCACCGACCTGGAGCGCGGCGATCCGCTCACTGATCTTGTCGACCAGCGCGTCGCCGACCGGGTCGACGGCCACGACGACGGAGATGGCCATGCATCGTTCGCCGGCCGAGCCGAAACCGGCCGACACGGCGGCGTCGGCGGCGAGGTCGAGGTCGGCGTCGGGCAGGACGACCATGTGGTTCTTCGCGCCGCCGAGCGCCTGCACACGCTTGCCGTTGCGGGTGCCGGTCTCGTAGACGTAGCGGGCGATCGGGGTGGAGCCGACGAAGGAGATCGCCTTCACCGCCGGGTGTTCGAGAATCCGGTCGACCGCCTCCTTGTCGCCGTGCACGACGTTGAACACTCCGTCCGGCAGCCCGGCCTCGGCGAACAGTTCGGCGAGGAAGTTGGCCGCGGACGGGTCCTTCTCGCTCGGCTTGAGGACCACGCTGTTGCCGCACGCGATCGCGTTCGGCGCGAACCACAGCGGCACCATGGCGGGGAAGTTGAACGGGGTGATCACGCCGACCACGCCGAGCGGCTGCCGGATGGAGTACACGTCAACTCCGGTGGAGGCGTTCTCGCTGAAGCCGCCCTTGAGCATCTGCGGGATGCCGCAGGCGAACTCCACGTTCTCCAGCCCGCGTTGGATCTCGCCCGCGGCGTCGGACAGCACCTTGCCGTGCTCGGCGGTGATGATCTCGGCCAGTTCGGGCCGGCGGGCGTTCAGCAGGTCGCGGAAGGCGAACATCACGTTCGACCGCTGGGCGAGGGACGCCGTACGCCAGCGGGTGAAGGCCTCGCCGGCGGCGGCGACGGCCTGGTCGACGACCGCGGCGGTCGCGAAGTCGACCTGTCCTGCGACCTGGCCGGTGGCGGGGTCGTAGAGGTCGCCGGCGCGTTCGGCGACGCCGTTCCACGGCTTGCCGCCGATCCAGTGGGTGGTCCTCATCGCTGCTGCACCTCCTTGGCCACGGCCTCGATCGACTGGGTGAGGATCTCCAGCGCCTCGTCCGCCTCGGCCCGGGTCAGCGTCATCGGTGGCGCCAGGCGGATGACGTTGCCGTACAGGCCGCCCTTGCCGACGAGCAGTCCCCGTTCCCGGGATTCCTCCAGCAGTGCGGCGGCGGCCGCCGGGTGGGGCGCGCCGTCCGGTCCGACGAGTTCCAGCGCGATCATCAGGCCCTTGCCGCGGACGTCCCCGACCACGGGATGCGCCTGCGCGACCGCGCGGAGGCCGTCGAGCAGCCGGGCACCCAGCTCCGCGGCGTTGGCCTGGAGGTCGTGTTCCAGGAGATAGTTGAGCGAGGCCAGAGCACCGGCGGTGGCGAGGGGGTTGCCGCCGAAGGTGGAGATCGAGTTGGCGCCGAGGCAGTCCATGAGGCCCGCCCGGGCGATGACTCCGCCGATCGCCAGGCCGTTGCCCAGGCCCTTGGCGAAGGTGATCGCGTCGGGCACGGCGCCGTGCGCCTGGATGCCCCAGAAGTGCTCGCCCGTGCGACCCCAGCCGGTTTGCACCTCGTCGGAGACGAGGAGGATCCCGTACTCGTCGAGCACCTTCTTGAACTCACCGAACAGCCCGTCCGGCGGGGTGGCGAAGCCACCGACGCCCTGGATCGGTTCGACGATCATGCACGCGACGTCACCCGCGGTCGTCGTCTCGATGATCTCCCGCAGGTCGGCGACGCAGGCGCGGACGTAGTCCGCGTCGGGCAGGTCCCGGAAGGGGCTGCGGTAGCGGTAGCCGCCGTGCACCCAGCTCACCTTGACGGGGCTGAGCGCGCTGGCCGACCAGCCGCGGATGCCGGTGACGCCGACGGTGGCGAACGCGCGGCCGTGGTAGGAGTTGCGCAGGGCGAGCACCTGTTCGCTGCGCCGGTACTGGGTGGCGAGCATCAGCGCGGTCTCGTTCGCCTCGGTGCCCGAGTTGGTGAAGAACACCTTGGCGTCCGGGATCCCGGAGAGCTGCGCGATCTTCTCCGCGAGCTCGACCTGCGACTGGATCAGGTAGAGCGTGGAGGAGTGCAGCACGCCGGTGTCGATCTGCGACCGGACCGCGTCGCTGATCTCGGCCACGTCGTAGCCGATCGCGTTGGTGAGGATGCCGGCGAAGAAGTCGAGGTAGGTGCGTCCCTCCCGGTCGGTCACCCGGCGACCGGACGCGCTGGCGAACTCGATGGGCTGTTCGTAGTACAGCGCCAGCCACTTCGGCATCACGGACCGGTGTCTGGTCAGCAGCTCGCGGTGCGCCATCGCGTCCTCCGTATCTCCGCCGGTAGGCCGAGTGTGGCGGCATTCGTTGTCCAACCGCTATGTGCAACCTGTACCGCTCTGCCGCCGCTGCCATTACGTTGTGTGCAATCCCGGTAGTAGGGAGGTCGCGATGTATCCCTCCGTCGCAGAAGCCGTCGCGCTGCCGGTGTTCCGGCGCGCGAGGCCGCAGGTGGTGGCCGGGTCGGCCGGTATGCAGGGCCGGGTCCGGTGGGTCCACGTGGCGGAGGTCGCCGACATCGCGCACCTGCTCCGCGGTGGGGAGCTGGTGCTGACCACGGGCATCGCGCTGCCGGAGGAGCCGGCGGCGCTCACGGGCTACGTGGACGACCTGGCCGCGGTCCACGCGGCGGGGCTGGTCATCGAGTTGGTCCGCCGGTGGAACGATCACGTGCCCGAGGCGCTCGTGACAGCGGCCGACCGGCACCGACTCCCCCTGATCACGCTCGCGGAGGAGACGCGGTTCGTGTCGGTCACCGAGGCGGTGGTGGCGCTGATCGTCGACGCCCAGCTCGCCGAACTGCGGGCCGCCGAGCAGGTGCACGAGACGTTCACCTCGCTCACCGTGGCCGGGGCCGAGCCGGCCGAGGTGCTGCGCGAGGTGGCCCGGATCTCCGGGCTGCCCGTCGTGCTGGAGACGCTGGGGCACGAGGTGCTCGCGTATGACGCGGCCGGGCAGGATCCCACCGAGCTGCTCGCGGACTGGAGTCAGCGGTCCCGGTCCGTGGCCGTGCCCGAGCGGACGGCCTACGACGAGGAGGCCGGCTGGTTGGTCACGGTGGTCGGCGCGCAGGGCGCCGACTGGGGACGCCTGGTGCTGCTCTCGCCGGACCCTCCGCCGCACCGGCACATGGTGGTCGCGGAGCGGGCCGCGTCGGCGCTGGCGGTGCACCGGCTCGTGGCCCGTGATCGGGAGAGTCTGGAACGGCAGACGCATCGGATGTTGCTCGCGCAACTGCTCGGTCAGGCGGTGCCGCCGCCGGATCTGACCGCCCGGGCGGCGGCGCTGGGCGTCGGCCTGGAACGGCGGCAGCTCGTCGGGGTGGCGATCCGGCCCGGGCACATGACGCCGCGCGCGCCTGCGCTGGCCACTCAGGAGGTGCTGCGCGACCTCGCCGAGGTGACCGCGTCGGCGGCACGGCGGGTGTCGGTGCCCGCCCTGGTGGGCGTCGTGGACGACACGAGCGTGCGAGCGTTGTTGTCGCTGCCCGCCCACGCCCGGGTCGACGCGGTCCTCCGTCGGCTGGCCGAGGAGGTGCACCGCTCGACAGCCGGCCCGGTGCTGGTGGCGGTCGGCACCACCGTGTCACACGCCGCCGAGGTGCGCCGCAGCCTCGGCGAGGCCGCTCACGTCGCGGGGGCGGCCCTGCGCACCCCCGGGACGCAGCTCTACCACAGGCTGGACAATGTGCGCCTGCGCGGCCTGTTGCACCTGTTGCGGGAGGACGAGCGGGTCCAGGCGTTCGCCGACCGCGAGTTGGGCCCGCTGCTGGCGCGCGACGCCCACCAGCGCAGCCGGCTGGTGGAGCTGCTGCGCTGCTACTGCGAGCAGGGCGGGAACAAGTCGGCGGCGGCCGCTGCGGCGCACCTGTCGCGTACGGCCTACTACCAGCAGCTGTCGCGGATCGCGCAGGTGCTCGGGGTGTCGCTGGAGGACCCGGAGTCGGTGCTGTCGCTGTACGTCGCGCTCCTGGTGCACGAACTCGACGCGTAGGGCCCCTCGCAGCGCTAATCCACCCGCCGTACTGATTGACAGGTGGGTGCGGGCGTGCCGTGTACAGAGTGTGCCCCGATCATGGCAAGCGTGGACACTTTGCCGCTGCCCGTGGCGGGCTCGCGACACCCACCATTCCCCCATAAAGATCGCGCTGAACCGCCCACCAGGAGCGCGTGAGCCGGGTTGGTCGGCCAGTGTTGCGGCACCGTATCAGGAGGTGACCGATGACCGTCGAACCCCTGCCCCCGGCCGAAACCACCGCGGTCGAACCCGGCACGCAGATCACCCATCCGGACGGCCGGGTCGAGTTGCGCGACTTCTCCACGATCGCCGGCAGCCGCTACTTCAACGAGGAGCTCGCCCCGGTCCCGATCGAGAAGCGCACCTGGAACACGTACAACTTCGCGGCGCTGTGGATCGGCATGGCGCACAACATCCCCACCTACCTGCTCGCCGCCGGGCTCATCCAGCTCGGCATGAACTGGGTGCAGGCGTTCCTCACGATCACCCTGGGCAACCTGCTCGTCCTGATCCCGATGCTGTTGAACAGCCACGCGGGCACCAAGTACGGGATTCCGTTCCCGGTCTTCGCCCGCGCGTTCTACGGGGTCCGCGGCGCGAACCTCCCGGCTCTGCTCCGCGCGTTCATCGCGTGCGGTTGGTTCGGCATCCAGACCTGGATCGGCGGTGAGGCGATCTACGCGATCGCCGGGAAACTGCTGGGCTCCTGGTGGGTCGACGCGGCGCGGATCATGGACTACCCGTGGACGCTGTGGGCCTCCTTCCTCCTGTTCTGGGCGATCGAGATGGCGATCATCTGGCGAGGCATGGACACCCTGCGCCGCTTCGAGAACTGGGCGGCGCCGTTCGTCATCGTGGTGGCCGTCGCCCTGCTGATCTGGGTCCTGGTCGAGGCCGGCGGGCTCGGTCCGATCCTGTCCGAGCCGTCGAAGCTGGGCTGGGGCGCCGACTTCTGGAAGCTGTTCGCGCCGTCCCTGATGGGGATGATCGCCTTCTGGGCGACGCTGTCGCTGAACATCCCCGACTTCACCCGCTTCGGCGGCAGCCAGCGGCAGCAGGCGGTCGGCCAGGTCCTCGGCCTGCCCACCACGATGTCGTTCTTCGCCATCCTGTCCATCATGATCACCTCGGGCACGGCGGTGATCTACGGCGAGGCGATCTGGGACCCGATCCAGCTGGCGGCCAAGTTCGAGAACCCGCTGGTCGTCGCGCTGGGCCTGTTCACGGTCGTGGTCGCGACGCTGTCGGTGAACGTCGCCGCCAACACGGTCAGCCCGGCGTACGACTTCTCCAACGCCGCACCCCGGCTGGTCAACTTCCGGACCGGAGGGCTGATCACCGGAGTGCTCGGCATCCTGATCCAGCCGTGGCGGCTGGTGCAGGACCCCAACATCTACATCTTCGTGTGGCTCGGGTTCTACGGCGGCCTGCTCGGCGCCGTCGCCGGGGTGCTCATCGCCGGGTACTGGGTCCGCAGCCGCACGCGCCTCCAGTTGCCCGCCCTCTACCGTCCCGAGGGCCGGTACTGGTTCTCCGGCGGCTGGAACTGGGCGGCCATCGTCGCCACCGTCGTCGGCGCGGTCCTCGCGGTGGGTGGCGCCTACTCCGCACCGGGCAAGGGGCCGTTTCCCGAGGACGGGCTCATCCCGTTCCTCAAGCCGCTCTACGACTACAGCTGGGTGGTCGGTCTGATCGCCGGGTTCCTCGTCTACCTGGCGCTGTCGATGCCGCCGCGCGGCAGCCACGCGAAGGGGGAAATCAGGTGAGCAACATCATCCGAGCCGGGCTGGTGCAGCAGAAGTGGACCGGCGACAAGGAGTCGATGATCGCGAACGCGGTCGAGGCGATCCGCAGCGCCGCGTCGCAGGGCGCACAGGTCGTCTGCCTGCAGGAGCTGTTCTACGGTCCGTACTTCTGCCAGGTGCAGGACGCCGACTACTACTCGTACACCGAGGCGATCCCCGACGGGCCGACGACCGCGCTGATGCGTGAGCTCGCCGAGCAGCACGGCGTGGTGCTGGTCGTGCCGATGTACGAGCAGGAACAACCCGGCGTCTACTACAACACGGCGGCGGTGATCGACGCCGACGGCACCTACCTCGGCAAGCACCGCAAGAACCACATCCCGCAGGTGAAGGGGTTCTGGGAGAAGTTCTACTTCCGGCCGGGAAACCTGGGCTATCCGGTGTTCGACACCGCGGTGGGCCGGATCGGCGTCTACATCTGCTACGAACGGCACTTCCCGGAGGGCTGGCGGGCGCTGGGGCTGGCCGGCGCGAAGATCGTCTTCAACCCCTCCGCCACGAGCCGGGGCCTGTCGGAGTACCTCTGGCGCCTCGAGCAGCCGGCCGCCGCGGTCGCCAACGAGTACTACGTCGGCACGATCAACCGGGTCGGCGTGGAACCGTTGGGCGACAACGACTTCTACGGCCAGTCCTACTTCGTGGACCCGCGGGGGCAACTTGTCGGCGACGCCGCGTCGGACACGGAGGAAGAGGTCGTCGTCCGTGACCTCGACATGGACCGGCTGGCCGAGGTGCGCG
Organism: Micromonospora sp. I033; assembly: GCF_053890995.1. NCBI lineage: Bacteria > Bacillati > Actinomycetota > Actinomycetes > Micromonosporales > Micromonosporaceae > Micromonospora > Micromonospora sp. I033. The sequence goes on from NZ_JBSSLX010000001.1 coordinate 76,342, forward strand.
ACCTGTGGGCGTTCTACCGCGACCGCCGGCCGGAGACCTACGAATCGCTGGTGACGCCGTGAGCATCGTCATCCGCAACGGAACAGTCGTCAACGCCACCGGGGAGTACCCGGCGGACGTGCTGGTGGAGGGCGAGCGGATCGCCGCGCTCGCCGCGCCGGACTCGGGTCTGGCCGAGCAGTGGGCGTCCGGCGCCGAGCGAGTTATCGACGCGGCCGGGAAGTACGTGGTGCCGGGCGGCATCGACGGCCACACCCACATGGAGATGCCGTTCGGGGGCACCTTCTCGGCCGACACCTTCGAGAGCGGGACGATCGCGGCGGCCTGGGGCGGCACGACCACGATCATCGACTTCGCCGTGCAGGGCAAGGGAACGTCGCTGCTGTCCGCGCTGGACAAGTGGCACAGCAAGGCCGACGGCAACTGCGCGATCGACTACGGGTTCCACATGATCGTCTCGGACGTGAACGACACGTCGCTCAAGGAGATGGAGGCCTGCATCGACGCGGGCGTGAACACCTTCAAGATGTTCATGGCCTACCCGGGTGTCTTCTACGCCACGGACGGGGAGATCCTGCGGGCGATGCAGAAGGCCCGGGACACCGGGTCGATGATCATGATGCACGCGGAGAACGGCATCGCCATCGACCAGCTCGTCGCGCAGGCACTGGCGAGTGGGCGGACCGACCCGGTACAGCACGGGCTGACCCGGCCGCCCGAGCTGGAAGGCGAGGCAACCTCCCGGGCGATCACCCTGGCGAAGGTCACCGGCGCACCGCTGTACATCGTGCACCTGTCGGCCGCGCACGCTCTCGACGCGGTCACCCAGGCCCGTGACACCGGGCAGAACGTGTTCGCCGAGACCTGCCCGCAGTACCTGTTCCTGTCGCTGGACGACCTGGCCAGGCCCGACTTCGAGGGCGCGAAGTACGTCGCCTCTCCCCCGCTGCGGCCCAAGGAGCACCAGGCGGAACTGTGGCGGGGCCTGCGCACCAACGACCTGTCGCTGGTGTCCACCGACCACTGCCCGTTCTGCTTCAAGGACCAGAAAGAGCTGGGTCGGGGAGACTTCTCGAAGATCCCCAACGGGATGCCGGGCGTCGAGCACCGGATGGACCTGCTCTACCAGGGCGTCGTGAAGGGCGAGATCACCCTGCCGCGCTGGGTCGAGATCAGCTCGACCACGCCGGCCCGGATGTTCGGCCTCTACCCACGCAAGGGCGTCATCGCTCCCGGCGCGGACGCGGACATCACGGTGTACGACCCGACGGCCGAGCAGACCATCTCCGCCGGCAGCCACCACATGAAGGTGGACTATTCCGCGTACGAGGGCATGCGGCTGACCGGGAAGGTCTCCACCGTGTTGTCCCGCGGCCGGATCGTCGTCGACGACAACGCCTTCCACGGCGCCGCCGGGCACGGCACGTTCCTGAAGCGCGACCTCAGCCAGTACCTGGTGTGACGAGGAGTTGACCGTGGACTTCGGTGTCGTACTGCAGACCGACCCGCCCGCTCGCGACGTCGTGGCGGGCCTCGCCGCCGCCGAGGACAACGGGTTCCGCTACGGGTGGACGTTCGACTCCTGCGTCCTGTGGCAGGAGCCGTTCGTCATCTACTCGCAGGTCCTCGCCGCGACCAAGCACCTGATCGTCGGACCGATGGTGACCAACCCGAGCACCCGCGACTGGTCGGTCACCGCGTCCCTCTTCGCCACCCTCAACGACATGTTCGGCAACCGGACCGTCTGTGGGATCGGCCGCGGCGACTCGGCCCGCCGGGTCATCGGCCAACCGCCGGCGAGCCTGGCCACCCTCGGAAGCGCCATGCGCGTGATCAAGGAACTGGCCGAGGGACGCGAGGTCGAACACCACGGCACGCCGGTGCGCATCCCGTGGGTGCGTGACGGCAGGCTGGAGATCTGGATGGCCGCCTACGGCCCGAAGGCGCTGCGGCTGGTCGGCGAGCAGGCCGACGGCTTCATCCTGCAGACCGCCGACCCGGACATCGCCCGCTGGACGATCGGCACGGTACGCGACGCGGCCACCGCTGCCGGCCGCGATCCGGACTCGATCACGATGTGCGTGGCCGCCCCCGCCTACGTGGGCACTAACCTCGTACACCAACGGGACCAGCTGCGCTGGTTCGGCGGCATGGTCGGCAACCACGTGGCCGACCTGGTCGCCCGCTACGGCGACTCCGGCGTGGTGCCGAAGGCGCTGACCGACTACATCACCGGCCGCCAGGGCTACGACTACGCACACCACGGCCGTGCCGGCAATCCGTCCACCGACTTCGTCCCCGACGCCATCGTCGACCGATTCTGCCTGCTCGGCCCCGAGTCGGCCCATGTCGACCGGCTGCAGGAGCTCAAGGAGATCGGGGTCCACCACTTCGCCCTCTACCTCATGCATGACGACAAGGAGAAGACCCTCACCGCGTACGGCAAGAACGTCATCACGCACGTCTAGCGCGTCGCGCACGGCGGCGAGCGGCGACCCTGCGCCGGCGGGAGCGGCGCGGCGCCGCCCTGACCGCCGGGAGATGGCGCCCTGTTCCGGGAGCGCCGGCCGCTGTGCCTCGCGCCGGCGGCGGGCACCGTCTCACTGAATCTGCCCGACCGGCACCGAATGAAACGGGACGGAATTGTGCTGCCGCGTACCCCGGGATATCGCGGCAGGCAGGAAAACCACCGATTGGCCGCATCATCGCCGACGAGCCCCGGGCCGGCGACCGTCCGCGCGGGATCCGCCTGCTCAGCCTGGGCTCGATCCGATCGCGCGAGCACCCCACGACGCGTCGCGCAGAGCCGCCGCGTCAGGAGCGGCCCGGCTGTCCGTCTATTACTTCGCAGGTAGACGGAATTGTTCCCGAGGGCGTCTTGATCCGATATGGAGCGAGGGATAGTATCCGCGAAAGTCGATCTTGCAAAGGGGCTGAATGTGTCGACTGCGAAACGGATGAAAACGGGGCTGACCGCGGCACTCACACCGATAGTGGTGCTCGGCGTCGTCGCGCAGCCCGCCCGCGCGGAGGTGGCCGCGCCGCCGCCGATCACGTCCTACGAGGGGGATCCCGGCCGGCTCGGCGATCCCGCGAGCTGGCGCACCCCCGAGTTCAACCGGGACACCGGCCTGCTGTCGATGGGAGCCGAGTTCGCCTATGCCGCAGGATATTCCGGCACCGGGATGAACATCGGTGTCGTCGACTCGGGCGTCTTCGCCGGGCACGTCCGGGAGCACGGCAGCCTCGCCACGGGCTACGCGACCGGGGACCGCTACTTCTCGGTCGAGGCCGCCGGTGGCCAGACCGGCCCCACATCCGGCTTCTACGACCCGGCGTTCAACGACAGCCACGGCACGCACGTCAGCGGGACGGTCGGCGCGAGCCGCGACGGCGTCGGCGCGCCCCAACCCGCGGGACCCGCCGCCAACATGCACGGGGTCGCGTTCAACAGCAACGTGTACGCGGGCAACACCCACAAGACGGACGGCGTGCTCTACGGTCTCCTGCCGACGACCGCTACCCCCGCGCAGCGGCCGGACGACGCCTACATCGGTAACGTCTACCGGGCCGTGAACTCGGCCCAGACGGAGAACGGCAAGCCCGTCAGGATCATCACCAGCAGCTGGGGCAGCCAGCCCAACACGGAGAACTACAACACCTACGACACGCCCCCCGGCAGCCCGGCCGGCTTCGGCTTGAACACGGCCTGGCGCCTCTGGTCCACCCCGGACGGCGTGGTCGACGCCAACGGCAGCACCGTCCGCTGGCTGAACGGCGCCATCGAGGCCGGGCGCACTGGCACGATCATCCAGTTCACCGCCGGCAACAGTGGCTACGTGAACCCGTCGCCGCGGGGCGCCGCGCCGTACTTCATGCCGGAGCTCGAGGGCCGCTGGTACACGACCTCGGGGGTCAACCCGAACGTCGGGCGCACGCTCAACCCGGACGGTTCCGTCCTGGTCCCCGGCCAGCAGACGTTCAACCAGTGCGGTGTGGCGAAGTGGTCCTGCGTGACGGCGCCGAGCAACGGCATCAACAGCACGACGGTGTCGGTGGTCAACGGCGTGCCGGAGGCCCGCTACGGCAGTTCGTCCGGCACGTCCATGGCCGGGCCGCACTCGGCGGCGGCGCTGGCACTGATCATGCAGCGCTTCCCGTACATGACGAACGAGCAGGCGCTCTACACGATGTTCACCACCGGCCGGCAGAACAACACGATCAACGACGCGGCGGGCACCGCCGTGCCGAATCCCACCCGGGGCCAGATCGTGCAGATTCCGGACACCCGCAACGGCTGGCACACGGTCAGCCTGCGTGAGGCCATGAAGGGCCCGGGCCAGTTCCTGGGGCCGTTCGTGGCCGACCTGCAGGGACAGGACGACGTCTGGTCGAACGACATCTCCGACGTCGCGATCCGGGCGCGCCAGCAGGAGGACGTCGCGGAGGCGGCCGCGTGGGAGGCCACCAAGGCCGCCAAGGGCTGGACGAACGGGCTGCCCGCCGGCGCGAGCGACGCCGACAGGTCGGACTACGCCATCGGCGTGCGGCGCGAGCAGGCTCGCGACGCCCGCGCGCACGAGGGAAGCCTCACCAAGCGGGGCGACGGCACGCTGTTCCTCACAGGCGCCAACACCTGGCACGGGACGAGCACTGTCGAAGCCGGCAAGCTGTCGATCGTCGGCTCGCACGCCAGCGCGATCGACGTGTGCGGCGGCACGCTCGGCGGCAGCGGCAGCGTGGCGGGCAGCATCGACGTCACCGGCGGCGTGCTGCAGCCGGGCCTCTCGTCGGACGAGGCGGCGCGCATCACCGACGTGCCGGTAACCGCCGGCGACGTCCTGGCCGTGGGCGGGGACGTGACCATCGGGCGGGCGGGCCGCTTCGCCGTGACCGTCTCGGGCGACGGTGACTACACCAGCGTCCGGGCCGCCGGTGCGCTGGCGCTGGCCGGCGAGCTGGACCTGGACGTTCGCGGGCGGCTGACCCCGGGCACCGTGCTGACCATGATGAGCGGCAGCTCGATCAGCGGCGGCTTCCACGCACTGCCCGAGAACCGCGTCCTGAACGCGGGCGGTCACCTGTTCCGGGTGTCCTACCAGAACAACAGCGTGACCCTGACCGTCCTGCGCGCCCTGCCCACCGAGGCGCAGTAGCCCGTCGGCAGGGAAACGGTGGGCCGCGGCGCCGGAACCGGCGTCGCGGCCCACCGCCGTGCGGGACGTTGCCGGCACCGCGCCGGGCCCGTGTGGACGGCACGGGGGACGATCAGCTACTCCCGAGGAAGCGGGGCCGGATCCGTCTGGGCACGCGTGGCGGCGACGACCCTGCGTACCTCCTCGCCGTCGGTGGCCTCACGTCCGTCGCGCCGCACCGGTGCCCGCAGGTGCACCTCCCGCGCTCCGGTCTCCGCGAGCACCTGCCGGACGTTGTGCGACCGGACACCGCCGCCGGCGATGACCCGCAACCGGTCGCCGGCCCGCTGCCGCAGCGCGGCGATCCGCGTGGCGCCGGCCAGCGCGGTCGGCGCCCCGCCCGAGGTGAGCACGGCGTCGGCCCCGAGGTCGATGAGCTCGTCGATCGCCCTCAGCTGGTCGCCGACCTCGTCGAAGGCCTTGTGCACCGTCACCGGCAGCGGTCCCGCCGCCTCGATCAGGCGTCGCAGCACGGCCAGATCGAGGTCGCCGGCGGCGGTGAGGGCACCGACCACCATCCCGACCGCGAGACCGTGTGGATTGGGCAGGGCGCGGATGGCCTCGATGTCGGCGAGCATGACCTGCTCCTCGACCTCGCTCACCCGGAAGTCGCCGCCGCGGGGACGGACCATGACCCGTACGGCTGCCCTGCGCAACGTCCGCAGCGCGACCTCGACCGTTCCCAGGCTCGGGGTGGTGCCGCCCTGCCCGAGGTCGGCGCAGAGCTCCAGCCGGTCGGCTCCGGCGGCCTCGGCCACCAGCGCGGTCGGCACGTCGCTCACGCAGATCTCGACCGTGGTCATGCGACCGCCCCGGCCCGAGCGGACACCGCGGTCGACTCCGGACGCAGCGGGAAGTGGCAGGCCACCTGGTGCGCGTCGCCGGCCAGCGGCGGCTCGGTCTGGCAGATGTCCTGGGCCAGGGGGCATCGGGTCCGGAACCGGCATCCGGTGGGCGGGTTGAGCGCGCTGGGCAGCTCGCCCCGGATGGTCACCCCGTCGCGCGCGGTCGCGGCGTTCGGCGTGACGGAGGGGACGGCGTCGATGAGCGCCTGCGTGTACGGGTGCCGGGCGGCCCGGACCACGTCCCGCGCGGGCCCGACCTCGACGAGCTTGCCGAGGTACATGACGCCGATCCGGTCCGCCATGTAGTCGACGACGGACAGGTCGTGGCTGATGAAGACGTACGCCAGGCCGAGCTCACGCTGCAGGTCCCGCATGAGGTTGAGGACCTGCGCCTGGATGGACACGTCCAGCGCGCTCACCGGCTCGTCGCCGACGATCAGCCGGGGTTGCAGGGCCAGTGACCGGGCCAGCCCGATGCGCTGCAGCTGACCGCCGGAGAACTCGTGCGGGTAGCGCTCCAGGACCCGGCGCGACAACCCCACCTGGTCGAGCAGCGTCGCGATCCGCGCCCGCCGCGCCGCCGCCCCGCCGACCTTCTGGATCTCGAGGGGTTCGGCGAGGATGGCGTCGACGCGCATCCGCGGGTTCATCGCGGCGTAGCTGTCCTGGAACATCAGTTGGACGTGCCGGTGCATCCGGCGGCGCTCCCGTCCGGCCAGGCCGGCGATGTCCGTGCCGTCCAGGAGGATCTGCCCGGCGGTCGGCTGCTCCAGCCCGACGGCCAGCCGGCCCACGGTGGACTTGCCGCAGCCGGACTCGCCGACCAGACCGAACGTCTCACCCGGGCCGACGTCGAACGACACACCCGCCACGGCGCTCACCTGCCCGGCGGTCCGGCCCAGCAGCCCACGGCCGCGCGCGGCGTAGTTCTTGACCAGGTCCCGCACCGACAGGACGGGCGTGGCCACCGGCTCACCGGATCCGGCCGCCGCGCCCGCCGGCTCCGGCACCGGCTCGACCCGTACCGGGGTGGGCAGGCTGACCGGCGCGGCGGGCTCCGCCGGGACGGGGTGCAGACAGGCATGCTGGTGCGCGCCGGCCGACAGGGTCACCTCGGTGGTCCGGCACTCGTCGGTGACGTGCCGGCAGCGTGGCGCGAAGCGGCAGCCGGTCAGGGGCCGGGACAGGTCCGGCGGCAGGCCGGGAATGCTGTAGAGCCGGGCGTGTTCACCGGAGTCCCGGATCGCCGACTCGGGGAGCGCCTCCATCAGGGCCTCGGTGTAGCGGTGCCGGGGCGAGCGGAACAGCTCTGCGGTCGCGGCGGTCTCGACCACCCGTCCGGCGTACATGACGGCGACCCGGTCGGCGCGGCCGGCGATCACCCCGAGGTCGTGGGTGACCAGGATGACGGCCATCCCGAACTCTTCCTTCAGGTCGTCGATGAGTTCGAGGATCTGCCGTTGGGTGGTGACGTCGAGCGCCGTGGTCGGCTCGTCGGCGATCAGCAGGCGGGGTGAGCAGATCAGTGCCATCGCGATGGCGACCCGTTGCCGCATCCCGCCGGACAGCTCGTGCGGGTAGTTGTCGACGATCCGCTCCGGGCGCGGCATCCCGACCCGGCGCAGGATCTCGATGGTCCGCTCCCGGGCCTCCGCCCGGCCGACCCGCTCGTGCACGCGCAGCGGTTCGCCGACCTGGACGCCGATCCGCATGGTCGGGTTGAGCGAGGTGAGCGGGTCCTGGAAGACCATGCCCATCCGGACACCGCGGATCCGGCGTACCTCGTCGGCCGGCAGCGAGCGCAGGTCCCGGCCCTCGAAGAGGATCTGTCCCCCGGAGACCCGGCCGCCGGGCGGCAGCAGGCCCATGATCGAGAGCGCGGTCATCGTCTTGCCGCTGCCCGACTCCCCCACGACGCCGAGGGTCTCCCCCGGCATGACCTGGAGGTCGACTCCGTCCAGGGCGTGCACCGTGCCGCGGCGCAGCGCGATGTCGGTGTCGAGGTCGCGCAGTTCCAGCAGGGGCCGGACCACTGCCGGCTCGCCGGTTGCCGGCGCGGGTCGGACGGTCGATTCGCTCATTTTCTGCTCCTGCTCAGCGTCGCCGGAGGCGGACCTCGAAGGCGTCCCTCAGCCCGTCGCCGATGAAGTTGAAGGCGAGGACGATGAGGATGATGGCGATGCCGGGCGGGTACAGCAGCCACCAGTGGCCGCTGTAGGTGTCCGCCAGGCCGTCGGAGAGCATCCCGCCCCAGTTCGCGGCCGGCGGGGGGACGCCGAGGCCGAGGAAGGACAGGTACGCGACGTAGAGGATCGCGTCGGCGACCTGGAAGGTCGCGTTGACGATCACGGTCCCGATGGCGTTCGGCACGATGTGCCGGCGCACCGCCCGGCCGCCGGTGCCGCCCATCCCCCGCATGGCCTGGACGTACTCGCGGGAGCGCAGGGTCAGTGCGTCACCCCGGACCAGCCGGGCCGGTCCCAGCCAGGCGAAGGCGCCGATGATGAGGATGAGCATGGACACGCTCGGCGTGACGATGGCGGCGAGCAGCATGAAGAGGAACAGCGACGGGATCGACATCATCGCGTCGACGACCCGCATCATCGCCGAGTCCACCCAGCCGCCGGCGAACCCGGCGACGGCGCCCCAGATCGTGCCCAGGGCGGTGGCGAGGATCCCGGCGGCGAGCCCGACGATGATCGAGGTCTGCCCGCCGAGCATGAGCCGCCCCAACTGGTCGTAGCCGACCCCGTCGGTGCCGAGCGGATGCCCCTGCTCACCCGGGGCCAGGTGTACGGCGGTGAGGTCGGTGTGCACCTGGTCGGTGTGGTAGAAGAGCGGACCGAGGAAGCAGATCCCGGCCAGCAGGACGAACAGGCCCAGGCCCACCAGGGCGAGCCGGTTCTCGCAGAAGACGACGAACCCCTGCCGCCAGAGGCCGCGCACCGGCGCCTCGGTGTCGGCCGGCTGGTCGGGGACGGCACCTGGGCGGACCGCCTCGGTGGGTGTGGTCATGACGCGCTCCGCTGGAGTCGGACCCGGGGATCGACGGCGGCGTAGAGCAGGTCGGCGACGAGCGCGCCGACGACCGTCGCGATCGAGATGATGACGGTGACCCCGAGCAGGATCGGGAAGTCACGCTTGAGCGCCGCCTGCCAGAACAGGTGCCCCATGCCGGGGAAGTTGAACAGCGACTCGACGACCAGCGCCCCGCTGAACAGCGCGGGCAGGTACATCCCGAGCAGCGCGATGACCGGGAACAACCCGTTGCGCAGGGTGTGCCGCAGCACCACCCGCCGCTCGGAGAGGCCCTTGCTGCGGGCGGTACGGACGTAGTTCTCGTTGAGGTTGTCGACCATGGCGGAGCGGACGTACCGCGAGTAGACCGCGATGGTGACGATGGCGAGTGTGACCGTGGGCAGGACCAGCCCGGCCGGATCGGCGAGCACCTCCGCCACCGTGAACCCCTGCGGCGCCTCGGGCGGCAGGATCGGCCAGACCTGCGAGAAGAGGATGATCATCATGAGGCCCATGAAGAAGATGGGCGTGGCGTACGCCAGCAGCGACAGCGAGGTGATGGCGTAGTCGGGCCAGCGGTTGCGGCGTACCGCCTGGATCACCCCGAGCGGGATCGCCAGCACGATGGCGAGCACGGTCGACAGCAGCGACAGCACCATCGTCTTCGGCAGCCGCTGGCTGATCGCCTCGACGACCGACTGGTTGAGCTGGTACGAGTAGCCCAGGTCGCCCCGCAGCAGGCGTTGCACGTACATGCCGTACTGCTGGATCCAGGGCCGGTCGTAGCCCATGTCGTGGTTGAACGCCGCCAGCTGCTCCAGCGTCGCCTCCTTGCCGAGGGTGGCGCGTGCCGCGCCACCGGGCAGCAGGTGCAGGATGAGGAACGCGATCACCGTGACGAGCACGACGACGACGAGGGCCTGGCCCAAGCGCGTGATGAGGTACCGGACCACCTGGGCCCTGCCTCCTCCCCGGTCGGGGCCCCGGCGGCGCGGTGGGCGCCGCCGGGGCCGGGACGATCAGTGATCGGTCACTTCCAGGACCAGTCCTGGAAGTACATGAAGTTCATCGGGTCCTGCGGCTCGACTCCCTGCAGGCCGGACCGGTACGCCGAGACCTGGAACACCGGGTTCGGCATCCAGAGCACCGGCAGGTCCTTGGCGAGGAAGTCGTTGTACGCCTTGAGCGCGCTCTCGTCGCCGGAGAACTGCGTGGCCTCGATGAGCTTGTCGGCCTCCGGGTTGCTGTAGCTGCCCAGGTTCACCGGGGCGCCGGTGGCGAAGAGCCGCTCGCCGCTGGCGAAGGCCGGGTAGTACCAGCTGCCCTGCGAGCCGAAGAAGGACATGTCCCACGAGCAGGTGGCGTCCGTCGGCTTGCAGGCCGGGGTGACCGCGACCGAGTCGGGCACCTCCTTGATGGTCAGCTGGATGCCGAGCTTGGCCATCTGCGACTTGATCTCGGCGAACATCTTGGTCGTGGCGGCGAAGCCGGTCTGGCTGGTCACGGTGAGGTTCAGCGCCGTGCCGGCGGCGATGCCGTCACCGCACTGGTTCGGTCCGGTGCCCGGCGTGTGGCAGGTCGTCTGCCCGTCCGGGGTCACCTTCCAGCCGTGGCTCTCCAGCAGTTCCTTCGCCTTGGCGGGGTCGAAGGAGTACGCGCAGCCGGCGGCGTCGGCGCCGTTGGTGCCGGGCTTGGCCGGCACCGGGCCGCAGGTCGGCGCGGCCGTGCCGGACCAGATCACCTTGCTGATCGTCGGCTGGTCGATGAGCATCTGCAGCGACTGCCGCAGGTACGGCTGCTTGAACAGCACCCCGGTCTTCGGGTTGTTGAAGTTCAGCTGCAGGTAGGTGACGGACCAGCCGTACCACGGCGAGACCGTGTAGCCCTTGGACTTGAGGTAGCCCTCCTGGGAGAGGTTCGCCGCGGGCACGTACCCGTAGTCGATGTCACCGGCGCGCAGGACGTTGAACTCGGCGTCGTCGCCGGTGAACGGCCGGAGCACGATCTTGGCGAGCTTCGGCTTGTCCGTGCCGGAGTAGTTCGGCTGGGCGGCGAGGGTGACCTCGCCGTTCGGCACGTACTTCGCCAGCTTCCAGGGGCCGCTGGTGACCTTCCACAGCTCGTTGGAGTCGTAGGTCTTGGGGTCCTTGGCGGCCGCGGTGAGGAAGTCGAAGACCTTCTTCGCGCCCGCCGGGGTGCTGGACAGGTTGCTCACGGCCGCGCCGGCAGAGTCCTTGTCCCAGGCGTGCTGCGGCATCGGGGTGATCTTGTTGAGCTGGTTGTCGACGAACCAGGCGGTGTTGAAGACCTTCGTGGTGGTGATCGAGAAGGTCTTGTCGTCCTTGACCGACCACTGCGCGATGTTGTCCGGGAGGCCGCCGGCCCGGTAGGACGCCCACTTGTCCTTGTTCGCCTTGACCAGGTCGTACCAGAACTGGATGTCCCTGGTGGTGACGGGCTTGCCGTCGGACCAGGTGTTGTCCTTCAGCGTGATGGTCAGGGTCCTGCCGCCGTCGCTCACCACCGGCGCCTCGGCCATCGAGCGCTGCGGGTCGATGTTGTACTGCGCCGTGCCGTCCAGCTTGTACTGGTAGAGGGACCGGTACAGCGCCTGGCCGAAGATGGCGTTCTCGCCCTGGGTGAAGCCGGGTGCCGAGATCGGCAGGATCCAGTTGGGGGTACGGAAGGCGACGGTCGCGGTGTCCTTGCCCTGACTCCCGCCGCCCTTCGACGAACCGCTGCCACCACCGCAGGCGACCAGACCCGCTCCGAGGGCGACCGCGCTGGCTACCGCGACCGCGCCGCGGAGGGCTCGCCGGGGAAATCTGCTCCTCATGAATCTCCTCGATTGATGTGCACTGCCCCGCGTCTCCGGGCGCTACCTGCGGTGCCACGCGTTCGGCCACCTGGTGCTGCTCCTCGACGTTCGACGCGGAGAATGTATCCAGGCCGAAGTCTGTAGTCAACGAAAGTTACCCTCTTTATTCGGAGACTTCGGCCAGGGTACGATCTAAGTCGGCGAAGCATCGACCGAAACTCTTCGCGTGGGCTCCGGCGCGCACCCTGCCGGGCACTGCGACACTGAGGCGGCGCCGGAGGACCGCCCGAACAAGGAGAGGCACCCTTGGAACCATCGATCTCCGCCACGCTGCGAGACCAGACCCTGAGCCTGCTGGCCAGCGGCACGGTCACCTCGCGCGCCGACCTCATCGAGGCGTTGCAGGTCGCCCCCTCGACCGTCACGAGCGTGGTACGCCGGCTGCTGGAGGAGGGCGTCATCCTCGAGGAGGGGGTGGGCCGGTCCACCGGCGGGCGACGCCCCCGGATCCTGCGCCTGCGGGAGACCAACGGGATCCTCGCCGTCGCCGAGCTGGGCGGCCGGCACGCCCGGGTGGGGTTGTGCGCGCCCGACGGAGGGCTGCGCGCCACCGAGGAGGTGGCCATCGACATCGCCGCCGGGCCGGCGGAGGTGTTCGAGGTCGTCGCGGCGACGGTCGACCGGCTCCAGGCGGCGACCGCGCCCGGTCAGGAGTTGCTCGGGGTCGGTGTCGCCCTGCCGGGTCCGGTCGAGTTCCCCGGTGGGCGGCTGATCGGCCCGGCCCGGATGCCCGGCTGGAGCGGCGTGGACGCGAGCGCCCGCCTCGCCGAGCGCTTCCCGGTGCCGGTGGTCGTCGACAACGACGCCAAGGCGGCGGCGATCGGCGAGTACGTCACCCGGCGCAACGAGTTCGGCGACATGATCTACGTCAAGGCCGGCACCGGCATCGGCGCCTGTCTGGTCAGCGGCGGTCAGATCTACCGGGGCGGGCGCGGCCTCAGCGGCGACGTCACCCACGTCCGCGTGGCCGACAGCGGCGAGCGGGAGTGCTCCTGCGGCAGCCGGGGTTGCCTGGAGACCGTCGCCAGCGGCGCCGCCCTGGCCCGCCAGCTGGCCGAGCAGGGCTCCTCGGCGACCACGATCCGGGAGATCGTGGCGGCGGTCAGCGACGCCGACCCGACCGTGGTGACCATGGTGCGCCACGCCGGTCGACTGCTCGGCGTCGCCCTCTCCGGCCTGGTCAACTTCCTCAACCCCGACGCCGTCGTCATCGGCGGCGCGCTGTCCAGCCTCGACGTCTACGTGGCCGCGACCCGGGGGATGCTCTACGAACGCTGCCTACCGTCCATGACCCAGTCCCTGACCATCGAAGCCAGCGTCGCGGGCCCGGACGCGGCCCTGGTCGGCCTCGGGCACCTGCTGCGCACGACGACCGACGTACGACCCTCCTGAGGAGCAACACCCGTGCCCCGTCCCCTCCGCGTCGCCATCGGCGGCATCCACATCGAGTCCAGCACGTTCTCGCCGCACCTGAGCACCGCCGACGACTTCGAGGTCACCCGGGGCGATGCGTTGCTGGCGCGATACGACTGGCTCTCCCCCGCCCAGCCCTGGGCCGCCGACGTCGAGTGGATCCCGCTCGTGCACGCCCGGGCCCTGCCCGGCGGGGCGGTGGACCCCGCGACGTACGAGGCCTGGGCCACCGAGATGGTGGAGAAGCTGGCTGCGGCCGGCCCCCTGGACGGCATGCTGCTGGACATCCACGGTGCGATGACCGTCGTCGGGAGCGACGACGCGGAGGGCGAACTCGTCACCGCCATCCGGTCGGTGATCGGGCCGGAGCCGTTCGTCTCCGCCGCGATGGACCTGCACGGCAACGTCTCGCAGGTGCTCTTCGACGCCTGCGACCTGCTCACCTGCTACCGCACCGCCCCGCACGTCGACGTGTGGGAGACCCGTGAGCGCGCCGCCCGGAACCTGGTCGAGGCGCTGCGCCGGCAGCAGCGCCCGCACAAGGCGCTGGTCCACGTGCCGATCCTGCTGCCGGGCGAGATGACCAGCACCCGCGAGGAGCCGGCCCGGGGACTCTACGCGCGGATCCCCGACATCGAAGCCCGCGACGGCGTCGTCGACGCGGCGATCTGGATCGGGTTCGCCTGGGCCGACCAGCCGCGCTGCCGGGGCGCGGTCGTCGTCACCGGCACCGACGCCACCGCCACCACCGAGGCGGCCCGTGAGCTGGGCGGGCACTTCTGGGCGGCCCGCGACGAGTTCGCCTTCGTCGCCCCCACCGGCTCGATGGACGAGTGCCTCGACACCGCCCTGGCCGCGGTCGCCGATCCGGCCCGGCGACCGTTCTTCATCAGCGACTCCGGCGACAACCCGGGCGCCGGCGGCGCCGACGACGTCACCTTCGCCGTCGAACGGATGCTGGCCCGCCCCGAGATCCGCGACGGCTCCCGTCGTGCCGTGTTCGCCTCGCTGGTCGACCCGCAGGCCGTGGCGCAGATCGCCGACCAGCCGCTCGGCTCGCCGGTCCGGGTGACCGTCGGCGGGCGGATCGACTCCCGGGACCCGGGGCCGCTCCCGCTCGACGGGGTCCTGGAGGCGGTCGCCGACGATCCCGACGGCGGGCGGTGCGTCAGCGTGCGGGTGGGTGGGCTCAGCGTCTTCGTCACCTCGCGCCGGATGCAGTACCGCCTGCTGGAGTCCTACGCCCGGCTGGGCATCAAGGTCGACGAGATGGATCTCGTCGTGGTGAAGATCGGCTACCTCGAACCCGAACTGTTCGACGCGGCCGGAGACTGGCTGCTCGCCCTCACGCCGGGCGGCGTCGACCAGGACCTCGCGCGACTGCCGTACCAGAAGGTGGTGCGACCGGTGTTTCCCCTGGACCGCGACTTCACCGCGGACCTCACCGTGGTGACCGGGTGATCGCGTGACCCAGCCCGAAGGCCATTGCGTCCTCGCCGTCGACGTCGGCGGAACGACCATCAAGGGGGCCGTGGTCGGCGAGGACGGCCGGCGCCGGCACACGCTGACCGTGCCGTCGCGCGCGGACGACGACCCGGTCAAGGCGGTCCGGTCCCTGTGCCTCCAGCTGCGCGACGACGCGCTCGATCTCGGCGCCACACCCGCCGCGATCGGCGTGGTCACGCCGGGCCTCGTCGACGAGACGAACGGGGTGGTGCGGTACGCCGCCAACCTCCGGTTCCGCAACGTGCCGTTCCGCGCCCTCGTCGGGGACGACCTCGGGCTCCCGGTGGCGGTCGGGCACGACGCGCGGGCGGCCGGCGTCGCCGAGGCGGTGGCCGGGGCGGCCCGTGGGCTGGACAACTTCCTGCTGCTGCCGCTGGGCACCGGCATCGCCGCGGCGGTGGTGGTGCACGGCGAGCCGGTGCCGGGCGCGACCGGCTCGGCCGGCGAGGTCGGCCACATGCCGGTCCACCCCGGCGGAGAGCCGTGCAGTTGCGGGCAGCGGGGCTGCCTGGAGGTCTACGCCTCCGCCGGTGGGCTGGCCCGCCGCTATGCCCGGCTCGGCGGAACCCCGGGTTCGGACAGCCGAGCCATCGCCGACGCGGTGGCCACCGATCCGGTCGCCGCCGCCGTCTGGAACGACGCGACCCAGGCGCTGGGGATCGCCCTGGCCACCCTCACCCTGACCCTCGACCCGGCCCGCATCGTTCTCGGCGGTGGGCTGGCGGACGCGGGCGCGCTGTTCTTCGACCCGGTACGCGACGCCCTGCGCGCGGCCCTCGCATGGCGGACCCCGCCCCCGGTGCTGCGCTCCGCCTTCGGTGCGCAGGCCGCACAGATCGGCGCCGCCATCCTGGCCCGACGGCTCGCCGGCCTGTCCGTTCCCGACGGCTGGGGGGCACCGGAGCCAGAAGAAGGCTGACGCCGTCCCATCCCAGCCCGGCCCCACCACCTGCAGCTATGGACGAGCGGCCCATGCCTGGGCGTCCGCCGCGCGCTTACGCTTCGTATGGACGCGGCGTCGCGCCTTGGCTGGTGTCGGGAGGCGAGCCATGGTACGCAGAGGTCTGGCTGTGCTGCTGGGTACGGCGTTGGGGTTCGTGGGGCTGGTCGGGGGCGCCTCGCCGGCCCGGGCGCTGCCGACTCCGTCCGGCTACTCGATCACCGGCGTTGACGTGTCCTACTTCCAGGGACCGTCGTTCGACTGGGCCGCGGCAGCCCGGGGCGGCGCGAAGTTCGCCTACATCCGGGTCAGCGAGCAGGACGGCCGAGCGGTGCCGCACAACAATCCTGATCCCTTCTACGCCACCAACTTCGCCGGCGCCCGGGCCAACGGCCTGTACACCGGGGCGTACCACCGAGCCCGCCCCGACCTGAGCAGCGGCAAGCAGCAGGCGGATGTCCTGCTCGGCTTCGCCCCGTACGTCGCCGATGGACGCAGCCTCCCGCCGATGCTGGACATCGAGTGGCCCCGGCCCGAGTGGGGCCTGAACGACTGCTACAACATGACGCCCGGCCAACTGGTGGCCTGGGTCCGGGACTTCGTCACCGAGATCGCGGTGCGCACCGGCCGGCAGGCCATGATCTACACCAACAGGAACTGGTGGAATCCCTGCACGGGCAGCAGCCAGAGCTTCGCGGCGAACCCGCTGTTCATCGCCAACTACTCACAGAACCCACCGCCGTTGCCGGCCGGCTGGACGTCTTTCACCATCTGGCAGCACGCCGCGGGCGCCGCCATCCCCGGCTCCGACTTCTCCTCGGCCGATCTGGACGTCTTCAAGGGCGACCACGCCGCCCTGGCCCGGCTGCTCGGCGGCCCCGCGACCAGCCTGCTGGCGACCGTCAACAACCGCTACGTGACCGCGGAGAACGCCGGTTCCTCAGCCTTGATCGCCAACCGGACCGCGATCGGTCCCTGGGAGCAGTTCGACCGGATCGACGCGGGGGGCGGGTTCGTGGCGTTCCGCGCCCGGGTCAACGGCCGGTACGTCACGGCGGAGAACGGCGGCGCGTCGCCGCTGATCGCCAACCGCACCGCGGTGGGACCCTGGGAGAGGTTCCGCGTCGTCACCAACACCGACGGCACGGCCAGCCTGCTGGCCAACGCGAACAACCGGTACGTGACCGCCGAAAAGGCCGGTGCGCGGCCACTGATCGCCAACCGCACCGCCATCGGCCCCTGGGAGAAGTTCCGCGTCGTCACGCCGCCGGCCGCGGTCAATCTGCTCTCCACCGTGAACCTCCGATACGTCACGGCGGACGCCGGCGGCGCCTCGGCCTTGATCGCCAACGGGACCACGACCGGCCCGGCGCAGCAGTTCGACCAGGTCGACGCCGGGGGCGGGTTCGTGGCGTTCCGCGCCCGGGTCAACGGCCGGTACGTCACGGCGGAGAACGCCGGCGCCTCGCCGCTGATCGCCAACCGCACCGCGGTCGGCTCCTGGGAGAAGTTCCGCCTCATCACCAACACCGACGGCACGGCCAGCCTGCTGGCCAACGCGAACAACCGGTACGTGACCGCCGAGCAAGCCGGCACCCGGCCACTGATCGCCAACCGCACCGCCATCGGCCCCTGGGAGAAGTTCGTCCGGCTGACCGGTTGACCGCCGAGACCCTCGCCGCACTGCCGTGGCTGGCCTGTAGACCTTGACGATCCCCGTTCGGTGCGGGTGGATGGTGCCAGGGCAGTCCAAGGGAGAGGGTTCACATGACATTCCCACGCTTGCGCGGTGCCGCGCTGGCCACGGTCGCTGTGGTGACCATCGGGTCGATGGTGGTACCGGACGCGGCCGGCGCAGCACCTGGCAACCCCGCAGCCCCTCGCTACTCGGCCGGTGCCGCGAGCGTCGGCGACCCGTACTTCCCGGCCGAGGGCAACGGCGGATACGACGTCCAGCACTACGACCTCAACTTCTCCTACGACCCGGCAACCCGGTTCATGGCCGCCACCGCCACCATCACCGCGATCGCCACGCAGGATCTCGACCGGTTCAACCTGGACTTCCGCGGTCCGGAGATCTCGTCGCTGACGGTCAACGGGCACGCGCACGACTTCGTCCGGGACGGCCAGGAACTGGTCGTCACGCCGCGCCCGAAGCTCAGGACCGGGCAGGCCTTCACCGTGGTGGTGAGGTACGCCGGCGTACCGGGTCCGATCACCGACCCGGACGGGTCGATCGAGGGCTGGGTGCCCACCGACGACGGCGCCTTCGTCGTCGGGGAGCCGCAGGGCACGCCGGCCTGGCTGCCCACCAACGACCACCCGACCGACAAGGCCACCTTCCGGTTCACCGCGAAGGTGCCGGAGGGGCTCACCGCCGTCGGCAACGGCCAGCTCCTGTCCCAGGAGACCCGGGACGGCTGGACCACCTTCACCTGGGACTCGACCGAGCCGATGGCCACCTACCTGGCGACGATCACCATCGGCAACTTCGTGGTCACGGAGTCGACCACGCCGAGCGGGATCCCCGTGTACGTCGCGATCGACCCGCGGCAGGTCGCCGGGTCCGCCGCCGCGGTCGCGCAGATCCCCAAGATGATCGACTTCTTCTCCTCGATGTTCGGCCCGTATCCGTTCGCCTCGACCGGCGCGATCATCGACCGGGCCCCCGACGTCGGCTACGCCCTGGAGACCCAGACCAAGCCGATTTTCTCCAGCGCGGCGAGCGTCGGCACGATGGCGCACGAGCTGGCACACCAGTGGTACGGCGACTCCGTCTCCCCGCAGCGTTGGTCGGACATCTGGCTGAACGAGGGCTTCGCCACCTACGCCCAGTGGATGTACACCGAGTACAACGGCGGCGCGTCGGTCGGCCAGACCTTCAACAGCAGCAGCAACTACGGTCGGGCCGCGTCGTCGTCGTTCTGGCAGATCGTCCTCGCCGACCCGGGCCCCGAGGACATGTTCAGCAACATCCCGTACAACCGGGGGGCGATGACCCTGCACGCGTTGCGCGGCAAGATCGGTGACGACGCCTTCTTCCGCATCCTGCGCGAGTGGGCGGCCAGCCACCGGTACAGCCACGCCGCAACGGCCGACTTCATCGCTCTGGCCGAGCGGGAATCCGGGCAGGACCTCACTGCCTTCTTCGACGTGTGGCTGTTCCAGAAGGGCAAGCCCACGACCTGGTGACGGAGGTGGGGTCCCGCGACCGAAACGGTTGCGGGACCCGCCTACGTGAGCCGCTCGGCTTCGGCTGTCGCATGCTTGACCTTGCCCTGGAGGGCAGGGTCTACGGTCGCGGCGGAGGTGAGCATGCAGATCAGCCAGATCGCCAGCCGCGCAGGTGTGAGCACCAAGGCGGTTCGCTACTACGAGGGACTGGGCCTCATCGCGCCACGGCGCCTGCCCAACGGGTATCGCGACTATGACGAGCACGACGTCCGTGTGGTCCGTGAGATCAAGACCTTGACCGGCCTTGGCGTCGCGGCCGAGCAGTGCCGTCCCTTCGTGGAGTGCCTGAGCGCAGGACACGACCACGGCGACGACTGCCCGGCATCGCTGGCCGGATACCGGGACGCCATCGACGACCTGACCCGACGTATCAGCGGACTCGTCTCGCGGCGCGATGCGCTGCTGACACATCTGCACACGGCCGCGAACCGCGGCAACCACATGTCGTCTCCTGGTCAGACAGGAGACGGCCACATGACCGACCTGGGGTACCTTCCCAGCGAACTGCCCGTCCCCGAGGACGACGGCGCCACGGCTCACGTGCCGGGACTGCCCATGCCCCCGCTCGGCCTCACCGCCACGAACGGCGACCAGATCGCCCTCGACCGGCTGGCGGTCGGACGGACGGTGATCTACCTCTATCCCCTGACCGGTCGGCCCGGGATCGACCTGCCCGACGGCTGGGACGCCATTCCCGGCGCACGCGGATGCACCCCGGAGGCCTGTGCCTTCCGCGATCACCACCGTGACCTCCTCGATGCCGGAGCGACCGCTGTCTACGGGCTTTCGAGTCAGACGACCGAGTACCAGAGCGAGGTCGTCGAGCGCCTGCACCTGCCCTTCGCGATGCTGTCCGATCCCACGTTCGCCCTCGCCGAGGCACTGCGGCTGCCCACCTTCGACGCGGGTGGCCAGCGCCTCTACAAGCGCCAGACCCTGATCGTGCGCGACGGCGAGGTCGAGCACGTCTTCTATCCGATCTTCCCGCCCCATGAGCATGCGGCCAAGGTCCTCGACTGGCTCACCTCCCGATCAAACGGCTGACGCGCCGTCTCGGTTTCCCGGCTCGACGGCCATCGGCTGGTACGGGCGTCCTCGGTTGCCCTTCCGGCTGGTACAACTGCACCGGCTGCACAGCAGCCTGGGCCACCGCAGTCCCGCCGACTACGAGGCCGCCCTGACGGCCTGACCACCACACCGATGGTGTCCGCCGAAGCGGAACACGCTCAGACCACAGGAGTGTCAGAACGTATGGACGGAACTGCGGGCAGCCCGTGGGCGGTAACCGGTCTGGATCCACTCGCCGGGCGGGTGTTGGAGCACCTGGTGACCGTGCCGTCGGCGGACGTCACCGAGGTGGCGGCGGCGGTCGGGGTGCCCCCGTTGGAGGCGGAACGAGCGCTGCGGCACCTTACGGACTCCGCACTGGTTCTGCAGATCGAGGGAACGGCACCGCGATGGGCGGCCGGTCCCCCGCGGTCATCGCTCAGCGCCCTGCTGGCCCGGCGGCGGGCCGAACTGGCCCGCGTCGAGGGCCTCGTGGAGCGGCTTCACGAGGTGTACGAGGCGGTGTCCGGGCCGCGCGCTGCGCACCTGGTGGAGGTGCTGGAGCGTGAGGACGAGGTGCCGGCGCGCTACGGTCAGCTGCTGAAGGGGAGTTCGGTCGAGGTACTGCATCTGGCCAAGCCGCCGTATGTGACGGCCACGCAGGCGTCCGTCGGGGAGCCGGGAGTGGCGGCCGGGGTGCGGATGCGCTCGGTGTACGAGACGGAGGGCTTCACCGACGCGGTGTCGCTCAGGACGGCGCTGCGCGGGACGGGTCAGGGCGGGGAACTGCGGCTGGCGTCACGGCTGCCGGTGAAGTTGGTGGTGTTCGACCGGGCTGCGGCTCTGCTGCCGGTGCGCGGCGACCGCCCCGCGGCGGGTTCGCTGGTCGTGCACTCCCCCGCGTTGGTGGTGGCGCTGGTGGCGCTGTTCGAGAGCGTGTGGGAACGCGCCGACCCGGTGTCGCTGGCGAGCCGACACGGGCCCGCCCCGAAGGGCAGTCTGACGACCGCGGGCCCGGACCGGCGCACACGGGAAATCCTGCACATGATGGCCACCGGGATGAAGGACGAGGCGATCGCACGCGTGCTCAAGGTGAGCCGCCGTACCGTGCAGAAACATGTCAGCGATGCGGGTTCCATGCTCGGCGCCCGGACCCGGTTCCAGATCGCGCTGCTGGCGGCCGAGCGGGGGTGGCTGAAGGGGTAGGTGAGGACGGGATGCCGCACCGGGCCTGCCGGTCCGGCACCCGCAGCCGCCGCTCGTTCAATCCCTTGTTTGCCAGGGCACATCCCGAAGACGACGGCGCGCCGGGACCGCCGTTCGGGGTCCCGGCGCGCCGTCGTGCGGCGCGCTCCTAGCAGGGGCTCACTCGCAGGACCTGGCTCCCTTCGCGTACGCCAGGCCGAAGCCGCCCGCCGACGAGTCCATGAAGATCACCTCGCGCCCCGCGCCCGCCGTCGCGAACATCTGCGCGCCCGGGCTGCACGACGCCGGGCCGACGTACGTTCCGTCGAACGTGTACTGCTTGAGCTTCGGGTTGAGCGAGTTGTCCGGGTAGCCGCCGGTCCCGAGCCAGAGGTCCACGGGGGCCTCCTCGGTGACCGTCAGCATCGTGTCGGACAACGTGAGGACGTCGGCGCGGATCGCCTGCGGGGAGTTCTCCTCGAAGAGCAGGTGACTCGTGCCGGTGGCGAAGTCGAAGAGCCGCACGGAGTCGTTGAACGTCCCCTGGCTCCACTCGCCGTCGACGTACCTGCCGTAGTCACGGTTGATCACCCAGGCGACGCCGGTGCCGGACACCTGGGGGTAGCTCATCGTCTCGGCGCCAGGGTCACCGCCGGCGAAGGTCGTCGTACCCGTCGCGACGTCGTACACCTCGACGCCCAGCGACCACCAGTTGCCGTTGGCGTCGGGCTGCGGGTAGTCCTCGTAGCGGACGTAGGAGATCTTCCCGTTCCTGACGCTCGGCGCCGTCGCGTTCCCGAGCCAGTCGGGGTGGGCGAGGGTGTGGACGGTCCGCGAGCCGCCCTGCAGGTAGCGCACGACGTCGCGGTACCCCTGCTCCGGGTCGTACTGGCTCCACGCGACGACGCTGCCGTCGAAGCCCAGGCCGTCGACCCGGTACGGGGAGCTGTAGAGCTCCTCGACGTCGCCGCCGCCGACGGGCGCCGACAGGATGCGGTTGGTCTCCCACGTCGGCGAGTCGGGGTCCACCTCGATCGACAGCCACACGACCCGCTTGCCGTCGGTGTGCGGGAAGCTGTGCGGGTTCCCGTCGTCCGGGGAGATCCGGTACGGCGCGACCTTGCCGTCGGTGCGGCCCACCCAGATCGACGGCGGCTGGGTGTGGTTCGCGTCCGAGCGCGGCACGGTGAACCAGCCGCCGGCCATGCTCGCCGTCATGTCGACGTACATCCCGGTGTTGAGCCGGTCGACCAGGAGGTCGGTGTTCTTGCCGTACAGGTTCGCCTTCCACTTCGCGGTGATCCCGCGCGAGTCGAACGCCGCCTGCACCGCCTTGACGTCCTTGTTGCTCAAGCCGAAGGACTTGGCGGAGGCGAGCACCGCGTCGCGGGCGTCGACGAAGTCGGACATGGGCGTGAGGTAGTCGGTGAGCGCCCGGTAGACGATCTTGTCGGCAACCGGGCCGCCGAACGCCTGACGCAGGTCCCACAGCGCCCCGGACACGATCGTCGAGTTGAGGTGCACGCCGCCGTCGTCCATCTGCGGCGTGTCCATGAGGTGCTGGAAGTCCGCCGTGGTGGCGCCGTCGTCGAGGTTGCGCAGGGCGCACTTGGTGGGCGTCAGGGTGCGGCAGAGGTCGCCGCCGATCAGGCTCGCCTCGGGGTCGGACATCGGCGTGCCCGCCGCGTCGAGGTCGATGGCGTTGCCGAAGTAGTCGGCGATCGCCTCGTTGAGCGCGCCCGGCTGGCCGGCGTAGACGAGGCTGGCGGAGTTCTCCACCACACCGTGCGTCATCTCGTGGCCCACGACGTCCAGGTCGGCGGCCAGCGGCAGGTACTCGTCGTCGCCGCTGCCGTACACCATGCGGGTGCCGTCCCAGTACGCGTTGACGAACGGGTAGCCGCCGTAGGTGATGCCGACGATCGAGTTGATCGGCATGCCGTCGCCGTCCAGGCTGTTGCGCCCGAGCTGCGTCTGGAACCACTCGAAAACCTTCGCTGCGTCCCAGGCCGCGTCCACGGCGCCGGCGTCGGTCAGGTCCGCGCCGAGGGTGCTCGACGGCGACGCGAACGGTCCCACGCCCTCGGGCAGCTGGCCGTCGAGCAGTTCGTAGTAGTCCCGGCCCCGAGCGTCCCAGGTGGTGATCGGCACCGTCCGGCCGTCCGGGAGGGTGTGCGTCTGGTCGATCATGAGGTAGGAGCCGGCGTCGTCGATCCGCACGAGCGGGACCGACAGCGTGGCGCCGTGCAGGCTCGTGCCCTCGCCGACGACCGGCGTCGTGCCGGTGCCCGGCGGGGCCGGCTCCGTCACGGCCCGCGGCGCGACGGCGCTGCCGCCGGCGGCCAGGGCGGCGGCCTGCTGCGCGGTGGCGAACGACTTGATCCGGCTGACGCTGAGCAGCGTCACGCCGTTCGTCGCGCCCACGTACACGTCGCGGAGCACGGGCTGGCCCGTGACGACGTCCTTGCCCTTGACCAGCACGCGCCGGGCGAGCACGCCGGTGCCGGTCGGCATGACCACGAGCCCCTGGTCGGTGCCGGTGAGGTCGGTGTGGGCCGCATCGGGCTTCGTGCCGGGCCGCGGGGCGCCGGCCACGACGGCCGCGCCGGGGTGCAGGCTCTTGCGTACGTCCTCGACCGCTCGGGAGATCGCGACGTTCGCGGGCATCCGGGTGGCCGTCGTGTCGACGTCGAGGTCCGTGAAGTAGCTGCCCGACGTGCCGGTCACCGTGCGCTTGCCGGCCTTCTTCTCCATCCGCACCACGTACTGGGCGCCGAACACCGGCAGGCCCTTGTACTTCTGGTTCAGCCGGACCGTCTCCCGCGCGCCCTGCGTGTCGACGCTCGCCGTGGTGAGCGTGCCGGCCGCGTCGGCGATCTTGTAGCGGTCCTTGTGGCCCGCGAGGTGGGCCTTGGCGGCCTTGTCCGGTGCGATCGTGGCGTCGACCGGGTCGGCGAGGTCGTCCACGAGCGCAGGGGTGTCCGTGCCGGGCGCCACGGTGGCCGGGACGGAGGCCTCCGCGGCCGTCGTCGCGCCCGTCGGCGATGAGGGCGCCGCGTTCGCGGCCTGGGCGGTGGTTCCGAGGAGGGCGGCCGCCGCCAGGATGGCGAGGGCGGGTGGTGCCTTGAGTCTGCGCATCTGTGCTCCTGCAAGGTGTCCAGCGCCCGGCCGACTCCTTGCGGCACGGGTTCTGCTCACCCTCACCGCGGTGTCGTCAGCGACACAAGAACGACTTTGCGCATCTGCACAAGTCAGAAGCTCGCCGAGGACGAGCCCATCCGGATGGCAAACCTGGTCGGGCCGATGGTGGACGCAGTGTCATGAGCCGCGGATCGGGGTCACGATATGGCAGGCTCCGTCGGCCAGCAGAGTGCAATGAGCACGTGAACACGCTGTCCGTTACGCTGCGCGGCCATGGGTCTTTTTCGGAAGAAGGCACGGCCCGAAGCCGAAACCATCGCCGAGTTCTGGCGGTGGTGGGCGACAGCACGCGACGATGTAGCGGAGGCGATCCTCACCGGCGCAGTGCGGGACTTCGCCGATGAGCTCGGTCGTCGTGTCCACGCGATCCATCCCGACCTGCAATGGGAGTTGGCTCCCGGCGTCACGTCCGCGCACGTGCTGGTCGTTACGTCCGGCGGGCAGGCAACGATACGTGCCATCGCCGCCCGGTGGTTGACCGCCGCTCCACCTGCCGACGAAACCTGGTCCTACCGGTCCGTACGCACCGGCGATCGGTCGGCCTTCGAGTCCACCATTGAACTTGGCGGTCACTCGCTGGAACTCACGCACGTCCGGTACGGCGTTGCCGTGAACATGCAGAGCCATCAGATCGACGTCGCCTGCTACCACCCCGCATTCGCCGACCTGCCGGACAACATCCAAGCCCAGATCACCTTCCTCACGCTCGACTGGGCGCTTGGCGAAGACGACGTGGAGACCTGGCTCGGCAAGATCACCTGGACCGCGATTGAGCCGACGAACCCCAGAACGCCGGAGGACCTCCGGCACGCGGTCACGGCCGTGGCCGGCGACGAGGACTCCTGGGTGCTCATGCAGGGCCAGCGGCGGGATGGCACACCGCTGCTCGCCACGGCGGCGTCACCGCTACGCCCCGCTCGCTGGCCACGGTTCGACCTGTACATGCCGATCAGGCTGCCCTATCAGCGGCACAACGAAGGGCAGCTCCCGGTGGACGAGTCGCTGGCTGCCCTACGCAGGTTCGAGGACGAACTGAGCGCCGCCATCGGAGGCAACGGCGCGCTCGTCGCGCACGAAACCGGGGGCCGCGAACGCATGCTGCATTTCTACGTCGACTCACAGAGCAACGCGCGGACCGAGCTCGAGTCACACCTGCCGCGGTGGCGAGAGGGCCGCGCAACGGTGGAAACGCAGCTCGATCCTGCTTTCGAACGGGTCCGTCACCTCATGCAGTAATCGTGCCTCCGCTCGATGTCCTGCTGGCGCCGGTAGCGGGTCAGCGAGGCGATGCCAGTCTCCGGGGAGCAGCGGGCGACCAGCGCAGTCATCTAGGGCGACCACCTAGCACTGATGCCTTCGGTCTTCCCGAGGAGGTCAGTACAGCAAGATCAACGAGGAACACGCCCCGATCTGCGGAAGTGAAGGTCCGGGCGTGGCCTACGGGGTCCCGTTCATCGCCGTCCAGTGCTCCCAGCCGCTCCCAACGTGCTCCCCCGTCCAGCGCAGGCAACGAGGGCCGTCGGCGTACGAGCCGGAGGGCCATCCGCAGAGCGCGGCCGAGCGTCCCAGCGGGCGGCACCCGCGGGGCATGCCGAGATCAGGGCATCCGTGTGGGAGGGATGCAGCGCGTTGGGAAGCTCCGACAATTCGTTGCTCGCTTGTCGGAGGCGGCCGTCCGGCACGGACCCGGCGCGGCGGGTGCGGGTAAAGCCCGTAGCAGCTCGTGAAGGGGATAAATGGCTTGCACAGGCGCCGGGCGGAAAGTTTGACTGCTCGCCATGCCTTCCCCCTCACCGATTTTCGTCGCGGGTACGGGTCGTTCGGGAACGTCACGGATCGCCGACATCATCGGCGAACATCCGCTGATCCATCGGATTCCCATGGAGACCAAGTTCCTCGTCGACCCGGGTGGTCTACGGGACCTGGCTGACGCGCTCACCGATCGATACGACCCGACCGTCGGTGAGGACGCCCTGCACCGGCTGAGCGACTTCCTCACCGTACGAGTGCCCGGCCGGCGCGACGATCGCGGCAAGACCGTTCCCGAGCTGGTCGGCCAGGGGCGCTACCGGGACGCGGTGCAACAGCTCTGGCCGCAGTTGATCGCGCACACATACGACGAACCTGCGCCCGCGGAAGGCTTCGGAAACGCCGACCGGCCTGCCGGGCCGTTCGAGCCGCTCAGCCGCCGGCGGGTGGTCCCCAGGTATTTCAGCGACCGGGGCGAACTGCTCGGAATCCTGCGGGGTCTGATCGACACCATGTTCGGCGGAGCAGCCGCCGACGCGGGCAAGCCGACCTGGTGCGAGAAGACACCGTTCAACCTGCTGTGCATGGAGTTCCTCTGGGAACTGGTCCCCGAAGCGACCATCGTGCACATCAAGCGTCACCCGGTCTCAGTGCTCGCATCCCATCTGGCTCAGCCATGGGCACCGTCGACCGTCGACGGCGCACTCGCCTACCTCAAGCCGGTCTACCACCGATGGCTCACCTGGAAGGACACGGTCGACCTGACGGGCAGGCGATACATCGAGGTGAAAGCGGAAGATCTCGCAGCCGACTGGCCCGGGCAGCGCCGCGCCCTGTTCGAACGGCTCGGCGTCGACGACTTCGCCACCTCTTCAATGTTTCAGTCGCACAGGTTGACGAACCGCAACAACCAGTTCGACGACGAAACCCGCGAGTTCGTCAAAGAAGCACTCGGCAAAGTCATCCCGGCCATGGGATATGAGTGACGGCTCCGGGTCTCCGCCTTGACGACGCCGCGTCGCGCCCCTCTCGAAGCCTTCGTCGCTCTGCAACGGCTGGGAGAACGTGATGCGGGTTTCCCTCTCCGGCGGGATTCTCTGGCCGGCGTGGTGACGGGCTCGTCGGTGACCCGCTGCACGACGCGGGGATGTGTCTGGGGTGGGAGATAGTGTCATCGCCGTGATCGTGCTCGACCGCCGCGCCCTCAACCGGGCGCTTCTGGCTCGCCAACTCCTGCTGCAGCGGCACGACATGCCGGTCGCCGACGCCCTTGAACACTTGGTGGGGTTGCAGGCGCAGGAGCCCCTGGAGCCGTACGTCGGGTTGTGGAGCCGTCTGGCGGGCTTCCAGCCGTCGGCGTTGGCCGAGCTGCTAGTGAGCCGCCGGGCGGTCCGCACGCTGCTGATGCGCCGCACCCTCCATCTGGTGACCGCGCGCGACTGCCTGGCGCTGCGGCCGGTGCACCAGGCAATGCTGGTCTCACGCATGTGGTCGACGCTGCGCCGGGTGCTGCCCGGCGTCGGCCTCGACGAGTTGGCGAGGCTGGGCCGGCCGCTGTTCGAGGAGCGGCCGCGCATGCTGACCGAGGCGGCTCGCGCGATCGCCGACCGCTGGCCGGGGGTGGAGCCGCGCTCGCTGGGTGACGCGCTCAGCACGCTCGTGCCGCTCGTGCAGGTGCCGCCCCGCGGTGTCTGGGGCGAGCGCGGCGCCGCGTACAACACCACGATCGAGATGTGGCTGGGCCGCCCGCTGGAGCCGGAGTCGCCGGCCGCCGTCGACGCGCTGGTCCTGCGGTACCTAGCCGCCTACGGGCCGGCGGCCAGCGCTGACATCCGCGCCTGGTCGGGGCTGAGCGGGCTGCGGGAGTCCGTTCAGCGGTTGCGACCGTCGTTGCGGACGTTCCGCGACGAGCGCGGCCGCGAGTTGCTCGACGTTCCCGACGGCGCGCTGCCCGACCCGGAGACCCCGGTGCCGCCGCGTTTCCTGCCGGCGTTCGACAACGCGGTGCTCGGCTACGACGACCGCAGCCGCGTCATCGACACCGAACATCGCGGGCTGAGTGTCACGGGTGCCCGCTTCCTGCTGGTCGACGGCCGGGTCGTGGGCACCTGGGCGGTCGCGGTCGACGACGGCGCGGCGACGTTGCAGATCACGCCGCTGCGCGCGCTCACGACGCCCGAGCGCGACGCCGTGGTCGCCGAGGGCGAGAGCCTGCTGACCATGTTCGAGCCCGAGCCACGACGCGCCAACCACATCATGATCACGAACGGTTGACGCAAGGTGTGCGCGCGGCAGCAGGGATACGGAGCTCGCCGCCCCCGGCGTCAAAAGCCAGCCGCTTCCAGCACGAGCCCAGCAACCGCGGGAAGGCGTTGTACCCGGTGCACACGTGCTCGGCACCGTAGCCCCGGCCGGCCGCAAACGTGGATCAGGTCGCGCGCTCGCCATGTACCCAGGGCGTCGCGCTGAACCCAGTGTTGATCCAGCGGAGGGTTGCCGCGAGGCAGAGTGCGGAGTGGCAGTTGCGGGCTGGCGGATCGGCGAGCCCGGTTCACGGCCGAGCTCGGCGGGCAACGTGGTCGGGTTGGTCAGGGCCGGTTGTGCACAAACCACGCGTCACCTGCGGCCATGGCAACGGCGACCTCCCACCGGTGCAGGTCGAGGTTCGGGGCGAGCGCCTTGAGCTGGCCGGCCGCGGTCCAGGCCTCGTCACCCGGTGCCGGGCGACGACCCACCTGGAACTGCAGCATGGTGCCCCACGACGCGACCAGGCGGGCGTCCCACCGGTGACGCCACTGCGCCAACACCTCGGCGAGCCTCTGCTGGTACTCCCGCGTGAGCGCACCGAAGAAGTCCACCCAGTACCCCGAGCTGCGGACGTCGCTGGTGGGCAGCAGCATGAGCAGGACGCTGTCCGGCGTGTACCAGTAGTCGGTCTGCGTCACGAACCGCACGCTGCCAGTCACCCGGGCGTACAGGTCGGCGTCGGCGAGCAGCCGGTCGTACAGCGCCCTCTCCAGCGCCGGGCGCTCAGTCGGCAGCGCCACGTCCGACACCAGAGCTGTCAGGTCGACGCCGGCCACACCGCGCGCGTAGTACCTGACCTCGCCCTCGTCGACCTCGTCGTCCTCGCTGTAGTGGCGGTAGGTCAGCCAGGGATCGGAAGCCTGGGCCGCCTCGGCGAACGCGCGCAGCTCCGACACCGACGGGCCCGGCTCGGGCTCGGGCCGGATCCTCAGCGTGTCGTCGAAGTCGTCGGTGACCATGACGGGCCGGCGGCCGATGACCGGCACCAGCGCCTCGGCAGCCTGCCAGGCCTCGTGCAGGCGATTGGGGTCGATGTCGTCGACGAGGACAGTGCCCGACGGGCCGTGCCCGATCGGCAGGCCGGCCAGTGGCGTGCCGACGAACGCCGCTTCGATCTGGTCGAGGTCGTTTCGCACGGTGAAAGTGTCTCCGATCATCGACGCGACGCGGCGTGGAGGTCGGCCCACGTCCTGCTGCCCGGTTGCGCCGCGACTGCACCACTGCGCACGCGGCAAACTCGCTGACTCGGGCGTGGCGGGCGCGGAAAAGGCTGACGCGCATAAGGTCGGCTCGACACGGCAACCTTCGCGAGAATCGGACGGGCCAGGAGATGGACCAAGGCACCCGCAACGAGGTGCTCGGCCGCCTGGCTGAGGCAGTTGGGTCCATCACCGTCGCACACCCGACGCGGGTTGCCATCGACGGACCGCCCGCCGCCGGCAAAACCACCCTCGCCGACGAGCTGGCCGTCATCTTGCGCGACCAGGGCCGCGACGTCATCGGCGCGACGATCGACGATTTCCTCGTCCCCCGGGCACAGCGCTATCCGCGCGGCGAGTACTCGGCCGAAGCTTGCTACTTCGACGCCCACGACTACCAGGCGCTGAACCGGGTTTTGCTCGATTCGCTCGGCCCGGCCGGAGATCGACGCTTCCAACACGCGGTCTACGACCGCACCGCGGATACGGCGCTGTCCCCGCCGGCCACCACTGCCACCGCCGACGCCGTGCTGGTCTTCGACGGCGTCTTCCTCATGCGCCCGGAGCTGATCGGCAGGTGGGATCTGCGCATCTTCGTGTCAACCGCGCTCGAGAAGACAGTGGGACGTGCGGTGATCCGCGAGCGCCGGGTGTCATCTCGGGCAGAAGTCGAACGGCGCTGGCGCGAGCGTTACATCCCCTCCCAGCAGTTCTACTTCGCTACGGTCCGCCCGACCGATCACGTCGACATCATCGTGCACAATGACGAGCCCCAGGAGCCGGTCTGGGAGAGTCGAACACCCTGACCACACTCGATTCGGCAGAGCCGGGCGGTAGCGGCTGGCGGGCGCACGTCGGCGGCAACATGCCGTTACATGATCACGAAAATGTTTGACTACGGCGAGTTCGGAGGCTTGGCCTTCTGCGGGTAGATCGTCTCGTGACGGGCCAGCATGGCGACGAACTCGCGGATCTTCCGCTCGCGGGTCTCCGCGCGTTTGACGGCATTGACGCGGTAGATGAGGGCGAACCGGTTGGTTTTGGTGAGTACGTCGAACATGGCCTGCGCGGCGGGTTCGGCGGCGATGGCGGCGAGCAGGTCGGCCGGGACCTCGGCTTCCGACGGCGGGGCGTAGGCGGCCGTCCACCGCCCGTCGGCCTTCGCGGCTTTCACCGCGGCGCGGCCTGGGGGCAGCATTCGGCCCTGCGCTTCCAGCCGGGCCACGTGGGCGACATTGCGTTGTGACCAGGAACTGCGGGGCCTGCGAGGGGTGAACCGGATCCAGGAGGACTCCTGATCCCGTTTACGGGCCTGCCCGTCGATCCAGCCGAAACACAGGGCCTCGTCGACCGCCTGCTGCCAGGTCAGCGTCGTGACGGTGCCGCCCTTCTTGGTCAGGGCGAGCCAGACACCGGGCGACGTGGCGTGGTTGGCCGACAACCACGCGCGCAGCGCGTCGGCGTCCGCGAGGATCAACTCATCCAGTTCGGCGCTCCCCATGACGGCAGGCTACCGCTGCAGTTGCCGCAGCCTCTGCCTGTGGGCCGGACCGACTCGCCGGGCTGCCGGCGCACCGGTCGCTCGGCGGACCCTCGCAGGCAGGACCTCGACGACTTTGCTCAGGACGGTCTCGACGTCGGGCCGGCACGTCGGACTCCTCGTGCACCTGCCGGCCGCGCCCGGCGATCCAGCCGTGCACCGCAACCGCTCGGTCTGCGGCAGATGAGTACGGCGAAGCGCTTTCGTCGGCCGGCTCCGTGGGCGGCACTTTTCTGGCCGCCCCCGTGCCTGGTCGAATCCTTGCCGATACCGCAGCAGCGACGTCGCCCCGGTGCCGGCCACGCCTCGGCTCAAGCCTGAGCCGACGGGCGACGATCTCATCCCTGCAAGACGCGCCGCGGCTTGAACCGGCGAACCTCCTGCGGCCAGCCGCATGCCTCCGCGATTTTGCCGGCCCACATCCGGGCGGTCGCCTCATCCGGCACATCCACGATGGTCAGGCCACCCAGGAACTCCTTGCTCTCGACATAGGGCCCGTCGGTGAAGACCACCGCACCGCTTGTGGCGTCTGCGGTGAAGACCGGGCCGTCCTCTTCCTCCAGGCCCCCGGCGAAGACGAATGCCCCGGCGGCCTTGATCTCATCAACAACCGCCCTGGCGAGTGGACCGCGCCCGCGGAACCACTCCTCGGTGTGGTCACCCACCCACTGCTGATTGAAGTAGATGAGGTATTCAGGCATGTCCGCTCCCTCTGATCGTCCCCGGACCCGACGTCCGTCTGCAGACGCTACGAACGGCATCCGGCAGATCCGACACCCTCCAGCTTGATTTCTGTCAACCGGTCAACCGTCGCACTCACATCGGCATGACTGCGCACCGACCGGCGAGAAACGAATGCGCGGTTCTCGGCAGGTGAGCGCATCCGGACAGTGCGTCTGCGCCTCTTCGCATGGCCGAGCCGACCGGGCAACGGCGACGGTCGGGGCCGATACCACCAGAATGTTTGACGCGTGGCTCGCCACGACCACCCGCAACCACGACTGGCGAGGAGCAGAACATCGACAACTCCGACACGATCACCCTGTGGCGGCCCACCGGGCAGGCCGAACTTGACCTCGTGGCGGCGTCGGGGTGGCGGGCTTGGCCACCACGCCTGCCGGACCAGCCGATCTTCTACCCCGTACTCAACCGCTGGTACGCCACGAAGATCGCCCGCGAGTGGAACGTCCCCGCCGAGGGTGTCGGCTACGTGACCCGGTTCGACGTGCAGCGTTCGTACCTGGACCGCTACGAGGTTCACCAGGCCGGTGGCCGCGACGTACTGGAGTACTGGATCCCCGCCGAGCAGCTTGCCGACCTCAACGCCCACCTCGTCGGCGTGATCATCGAGGAAGCCGAGTACCGCGGCCCAGTGAGCGACCAGGAATTCATCGACGCCGACAAGGCATTGGGCCGATCTCTGCCGGTCGAGTGGCGCGCCTACCTCCAAGGTGAGTCGTGGTTCCGGCGAGGCTGGGTGACCAGCGGAGCCTACGTTTGCCTCTATTCGCCACGCGAGATGTTCGAGCTGCATGATGCATGGGACGAAGCCACCGACGCGCACCCCGGCATCGCGATCATCGGTGGTGCCGGCTCCCGTGAACAGCTCGTACTCGATCTGCGCAGCGACCCTGCACCGGTGCTGCTGGTCGACATCACGAGCAACGGTTGGGAGAACGCGATCCGGCAAGCGGACGATGTCAGCCAGCTCATCGACCGCATCGAGGCGGGCACCTTCGAGTTCGCCTTCGAGGATTAGCGGATCGGCGGGCGTGACCGACCGCGCGCCCCGCGGCATGCCGCTGCGTTTGTCGAGGCCACCCGAGACGTCATTCCGGCTCCTGTCGCGGACCACTGCGACATCGACGGAACAGTGCGGCCGCCGCCGGTCCGGTCAGGTACGGCATGAGCAGCCGTAGAGCTCGGGCGTGCTGGGTCAACCGCTTGACAATGGTGTGTCCGCCGCCGAGGTTCTCGGGGACGTGCTGTGGCGGGCCGAGGCCGCACTCGACGTAGAGACGGTCCAACCCGGCGGTCTCCTGCTCGCCGGCCGCCGGGTCCACCCAGCGCACCCCTGTGTGGAAGCCGGCTTCGTTCTTCCACGCCCAGATCTCGACCTCGACATGCAGGTCGGGCCGGTGGAAGGCGATTCCGGCGTCGGTGCGCTCAGGACCGGTGAAATCCCACTCCTCGATCAGGAAGGCGAAGGCCTCCGCCCCCTGCCGCCACATGATTTCCACTGGCCCGGGTCGGCTTCCCATGGTTGACAGCTTCCCACCGCGCGGCATCCGCACGCCGGCCCGTCCGAGTGGCAGCCGCAGACCCTCGCCCGCGGCCGGACTCCAGGCAGCTTGAGCGCGTGCGGCCGGGCCAGCGGTCACCGACGCCAGCAGAAAGGCCTTGGTTCTGCACGGTCCGCCGGCGGCTCTGTCGCTACCGGCGGGTCGCCTCGCCGTCGAGTCCCGTGGGCCGGTGGCGGCGCGGCGGTTAGGCTGTACGGATGCAGGAGGCGGTGTCCTGGAGCGACCTCGATGGCTGACGCGGACGATGTCCGTCACGTGGCGCTGGGGCTGCCTCACGTGGTCGAGGTCGACAGCGACGGTTTCGACTTCCGGGTCTCCGACAAGGGGTTCGTCTGGTCCTACCCCGAGCGCAGGCCTGGTGCGTCGCGCCGCATCCGGACCGATATCGCGGTGCTGTACGTGGGCGACGAGGCGGAGAAGCAGGCGTTACTCCTCGGCGAGCCAGAGGTCTTCTTCACCACGCCCGCGTATGACGGGTTGCCCCTGGTCATGCTGCGGTTGACGCAGGTAAGCGTCGATCGTCTGAAGGAGCTCGTCACCGACGCGTGGCGCATGCGTGCCCCAGACTCGCTCGCCGGTGACCTGGACGACGGCATCGACTCGATGAACCCGGATCTGAGCAGAGCCGATTAGTAAGTCGAGGTAGCGCTCCCCTCTGCCCAGCGGGGCCTGCGGAAGGCTGCTCGATCGCCGTCTGCGCCAGGCGCAGCAAAGTCACGCATCCCAACGCGCTCCGCGGCAGAGAAGGTACGTGAGTTGTCGTTCCGATCACCGCAGCGGTGGCGACCCGTCACCTTGCGCGCCAATCGGGCCGTGTTGGACCGGTACCGCTGCCACATCGCCTGCTGACCCGGGGAGAATTTCGCCTGCGGTCGGGGCGTAGACCTCGTCCGAAACCGGCCGTGGCTGCGCTCACCGCGAAGCCCTCGCATCGGTGGACCTGCTCGCGGTCAGACGTGGGCGGACGACACAGCCAGCTTCGGCGGGTTCCGGCCTCTGTACGAGTCCGACGGGAGTCCAATGGGTTTCACTCGCTGGTACCGGGCTGGCTCGAACGGGCGGAAGAGCAAACCCTGGCCCGAGCGAGCCGGGACGCGCCGTAGTGCACGGACGGCGACAGAAGCGGAACGGCTCATGGGATTTCGATGGTGCGGTGGCGGCGGGGCGGTGCGGACAATCGTCTGATCGACCTGCCACTGCGATCTTCGATCCAGCGGCTGACCCGCGAGACCGGGTCGGCGGCGGTGATCAGGAGGCAGGCACCACGTGTGCCTCGATCAGGACCGCCGGCCCGCCGGTGTGCGTGACGCGGACGTCCTTCAGGCGCCGGTCGCGGCCGGCCAGCCGGCGTGCTCCACGGCCCAGGCCAGGACGTCGTCGGCGACCTGCTCCCACCCCTTCTGCGCGGGCAGCAGGTGCGCCATGCCTTCGTATTCCCTGATCTCGGTGATGGTCTCCGACGACTTGTAGTGCTTGGCGTTGGACCGCTGCACGCTCGGCGGCATGAGGTGGTCCTCGCCGCCGGAGACGAACAGCAGCGGCGCCCGGCTGTCGTTGTGGTAGTCGACGTGGATGTCCTGCGGGCCGGGCTGGAAGTTCGCCAGCACGCTGTCCCAGAGGATCCGCCCGGATGCCGGGACGTGGTACCGCTGGTAGAGCTCGAGGGACTCTTCCTCGGTGAAGGTGTTGGCGAACGTGTACTTCCACTGCTCGGGCGTCAGGCCGACGGCCTTGTGCCGGTTCGCCGGGTTCTTCAGCACCGGGAACGTCGACTTGATCTGGGACGGCGGGGCGACGAGCACGCCTTCGGTCGCCGCGGAGTTGATCGCCACACCCGCGGCGCCGAATCCGTGGTCCAGCAGGACCTGCGTGAACGCACCGCCTGCGGAATGGCCGATGATGATCGGCGGCTCGTCGAGAGCGCCGACCACCGACTCCAGGTGCGAGATGATCGCCGGGGCCGTCACCTCCTCGATCGGCGTCGGGTCGGCGTTGAGTGCCTCGACCTCCACCTCGAACCCCGGGTAGGCGGGCGCGATGACGTGGTAGCCGGCCCGCTGGTAGCGGTCGATCCAGTGTTCCCAGCTGCGGGGGGTCACCCAGAAGCCGTGGACGAGAACGATGGTCTTCATGCGCGGGCGGCCTTTCCGGCGAGGTCTTCGATCTGCTGAATTGCACCAATTAGACCGAATGGCTCGGCGGCATGTGACAGGAACGAATCAGCTGGCCTCGGTTCGGGGCCGTCCCCAGCGTTGTTGGCGTTCGCCGCGGATGCCGGGCTCGTTCCCAGCGTCGGGCGGCGAGGACGTCGGGGTGGTGCCACGGCAGCGACCGGCGGTGGAGCTGCTGCAGGGGGTGTCCGCGCAGCGCGGGCTTCAGGATGAGTGGCCGGCCCAACTGCAGGATCACGTACGGCAGCACGAACGCCAATCCGCGGCCGATGAACTCGGCGCCGGCGCTCCGCCCGGCTGTCGACGCGTTCGTCCGACAAATTCGCTACTCGGCGGCCGGAGCGCAGTGATACACAACCGGGGTGCAAAACATTTTGGAGTTCCCCGAGGTCCTGCGACTGATCGAAGACCGCTCGGCCGCGTTCCGCGCCGCGATCGCGTCCGCCCCCGACCTTGACGTCCAGGTCCCGACCTGCCCGGACTGGACGCTGCGCGAACTGGCGCAGCACCTCGGCGACGGCCGCCGCCGCCAGGCCGCCATCATCGCGGCGGGCCCGGGCGCTGAGCCCCCGGCGAGGACGGACCCGAAGGGCGCCCCGACCGCGCCCCGCGACCGCGAAGCCCTGGACGCCTGGCTCGCCGAGTCGACCGAGCTCATGCTCGACGCGATGCGCGAGGCCGGCCCGGACCGCGGCTGCTGGACCTGGTGGGGCCGCTCGCAGGCCCCGCAGACCAGCGGAGCCGTGGCCCGGCACCAGATCCAGGAGATCGCCGTTCACACCTACGATGCCCAGCTCACCCAGGGGGCCGCGCAGCCGCTGCCGACGGACGTCGCGGTCGAGGGCGTCGACGAGTTCCTGACGACCGTCTCGGCGACGACCGTCCCCTGGCCGTTCAAGCCGGCGACCATCGACCTGCACACGACCGAGGGCCGGTCCTGGCGCCTGACCCTCAACGCCGACGGCGTCCGCTGCGACGACCTCGCCGCCGACGCGGAGCCGGGCGACATGGCGATGCGGGGCGCAGCGAGCGAACTGGTCCTCTACTTCTACGACCGTGTCCCGCTCGACGGCCTGGAGACCACCGGCGACACCGAGCCGATGGAGCAGCTCGCAGACTGGGACCCGAACGCGTAAACCAGGTCCGCCACCACGCCCCCAAACCCGTCGGATGTCCGTCTCATCCCAACCGGTTCCGGCCCCGCCGCCGCCAACCCGGTAAACGGTCCCGGTCAGAGCACTAGGCAGCGTCTATCGGCGGTGACGGGGGGGCGGCCGCGGGGCGGTGATCGGCCGGCGCCCAAAGGGGTCGTGTGGGTGATCGGGCCGGAGGCGGCTACCCCCCCCCGGGCCCGCCCCCCCCCGCCGCGGGGGCCATCCGCGCGGACGGGCCCTCCCCGGCGGGCGGGGACA